>CAXTUQ010000061.1:0-16031 GCA_964247405.1 uncultured Acetobacteraceae bacterium | reverse complement strand
CCGCAGCTTCGACAGCTCGGCCGCGCCGCGACGTCCCGAACGGGTCCGGGCACCCGGCCCGCGACCCCCGGTGGACCTGCCCGCCCTCGCGGCGGCGCTGGCAGGGGGGGAAAGCACCGGCCCTGGTGGCGACGAAGGATGGCAGAAGTGGGAGCTGGAACAGCGGCTCCGGCAACGCGAGGAAGACCTCGCGGCGGCGCTGGCCCGGGTCGCCGGGCTGGAAGCGGCCATGCAAGCGCGGTTGCAGCAGGTTGAAGGCCAGAGTGCCCGCCAGGACGGGGTGGCAGATAGCTGATCGGCGCCGCCTAACGACTGCGCTGGGCCGCACCTCAACGGCGCAAATCGTGCGGCGCTGCGCCTGCCCAGACTGGGGCGACCACCGGTGAACCCCATGCTGCAAGTCCGACAATCAGGTCCAGGGTCGGCACCAAGGCCAACGCGAGAAGCGGTAGCGGGCAAAATGCCAGCGGCGTGACAAGCTGCCCGTCGAGCGCAAGTATGCTGTCCGGGGTCCAAATGAGGAGGACACGATGTCGGAGTTCACGTCGCTGCGCACGCTGCTTGCGCGCGAAGGCTGCTTGACGCTGCCCGGCGTGTATGACGGCATCTCGGCCCGCATGGCCGACAGCATCGGGTTCGAGGCGCTCTACATGACCGGCTACGGCGCGGTTGCCTCCGCGCTAGGCGTGGCGGACGCGGGGCTTGCCACCTTCACCGAGATGCTGGACCGCGTGCGCTGTATGGCCGGCGCGGTCCGGGTTCCCTTCATCGCCGACGGCGACACCGGCTATGGCGGGCTGCTGAACGTTGACCGCACCGTGCGCGGCTATGCCGCCGCCGGCGCCGGCGGCATCCAGATCGAGGACCAGGAGTTCCCGAAGAAGTGCGGCCACACGGAGTTCCGCCGGGTGATCCCGGCCGATGAGGCGGTGGGCAAGATCCGCGTCGCCGTCGATGCCCGCCCGAGCCGCGACTTCCTGATCGTCGCCCGCACCGACGCGCGCTACTCCGAGGGCTTGGACGCGGCGCTGCGGCGGGCCGAGCGCTTCCTGGAAGCGGGCGCCGACATCTTGTTCGTGGAAAGCCCGGAAAGCCTTGAGGAGCTGCGCCGGGTCGCCGAAACCTTCCGCGGCGCCGCCCTGCTCGCGAACATGGTCGAGGGCGGGCGCACGCCCTACCTTTCCGCGGGTGAGCTGGGCGGCATGGGCTTCAAGGTGGCGCTTTATCCCGGCACCGGCTTCCTCGCCGCCGCGCGTGCGCTGCAGTTGGCCTACGGGCACCTCCGGACGGCTGGCATCGGCACCGGGTCCGACGCGCCCATGCTGCCGTTTGCGGAGATGAACGCCTTGATGGGCTTCCCCGCCGTGCACTCCTTCGAGCGCCGTTACGGCGTGCCGCAGGGCCGGCCGGTGTGACGGGTGAGCGTTGCCGACTGGCTCGGCTGTTGAACGGTGAGGTACATGCGCCGCACCAGACGGGTTTACTTCCAAGCGACTCGGCACACTCGTTGCGGTGCAAAGCCGGGGTGGTGCGAGTGTTTCCAGCCGCCGTCCAAAGACGGCAGTTCGGGAAAAGTGAATATCGCTGCGGAGTACCTCCGGCGCCGCACCGTAGTTATCCACATTCGTTCCGTGGACTCTTGGGGCGGCAATGCGCCGGAAAACCGGTTGTCCACACCCGCGCGGCGTTATCCCGTGGACCTTGGGGGCACCTTGTGTGGACTCTTGGGGCGTAAATCTGGGTTATCCCGTGGACCCTTGGGGCACATACTAATAGTAGAATCTAATATTCGCTTCAAATAGCTTGCGCCCCAAGAGTCCACGTTGCGGCTCTCGATGCCGGTCGCTATGGGGACAACATGGGCAACGTTCATCGCGTAATCGTGGGCAGCGGCGTCGAGGAAGCCCGGAAGCAGGCCGTCACGAAACATGAGCGTGCGATTGTCGAAGCGGCTCACCTGGTTCTGAGCGACGAGGCCGACAAGGTTGGCTTCACCTACTCCGGGTTCGCGCTGACCTGCCTGCCCCACAAGCTGCAGGACGAGGACGTTTGGCGCAGGGAGGGACATAACCTCACCATGGTCCTGCAAAGCGGCGTCAACCGGGCAGGCGACTCGCTCGGCTTGCCCTACGGCAGCTATGCCCGGTTCATCCTGCTGTTCCTGCAGTCCGAGGCCGTCAAGAAGGGCAGCCGGGAGATCGAGCTCGGCCGGTCAATGCGCGTTTGGCTCGGCCAGCTGGGGCTGTCCATCGGCGGCAAGACCTACCGCATGGTGAACGAGCAGGCGCGGCGGATTTCCGGCTGCTCGCTGACGTTCTTTGCCGACCGCGGGTCCAAGGAGATCATGCGCCGGGGCGGGTTCGTGGACGGCAGCATCACCATGACCGACGTATTAAGCGACCAGCCGGGATTGTGGCAGGACCGGGTGCTGCTGAACGAGGAGTTCTACCGTGCCCTGCGCGAGCATCCCGTCCCGCTCAGCGAAAGCGCGCTCCGCGCCATAGGTCCCCGCAGTGCGGTGATCGACATCTACGTGTGGCTGGCATACCGGCTACACGCCCTGACCCGTGACGTTGAGGTGTCCTGGCCGGCGCTGTATGCGCAGTTCGGCAGCGGTTATGCCCGGCTCAGGAAATTCCGCGCCGATTTCACCAACGGGCTGGATCTGGCCATGGCGGTGTACCCTGATGCGCAAGTTGTTGTCGAGGAAAGGGGGATTGTGCTGCGCCCATCACGTCCGTCGATCCTCAAGCGTACTCCAGGCGCCCTGCCAAACAGGTGAGAGCAGCGCCTCGGAAGCGGATACGAGGGTCGGCAAGGCAGCGTTCGCCAGCCGCACTGCCGCCTGCTATGCCTGGCCGTATTTCTGCCCGTTTCCTCCTCGCCGCGGTGCTGCTCGCGGCCTCTACCCTCGCCTTCGCCCAAGGGCCGGCGGCTGTTCAACCCCAGGCTAGGACAGCGCACCTGTTCAGTCCCGAGGTATGATGACACACTCAGCCGTCAGACAGCATGGCAGATCTGCTCCGAACGACTACTCGTCTGGCGGGGTGTTCACCCCACCAACGCTCAAGGGAGTTCCTCGCCGGCGTGATTTTGGAACGCTTGCGCCTCGTGCACGCAACCGGCCAGCACCTGCAGCGAGCGAAGGCGTGACACCTCCTGAATGCGGAACACGCTGGCCCCCACCCGCGCTGCGGCGGTGACGAAGCCGCACGCGGCAAGTGGCCGATGAAGCCCTGTAGGTCATAGCCGGCCGCCGCGGCGGTGCGGGCGACGCGCCACGCCATCGCGCGGTCGGAGGGCGCGCGGTCCAGCACGCGGTCGCCGCGCCCGACGGCATGGAACAGCGGCCCGCCAGTGATGCTCGCCTCCAGCCTGCGTTCAAGTTCCGCGACGGGCGCAACGCCCGCTTTCCGGCACTGCAACGGCGGCGGCGCCGTGGCCCTTCGCCGGGCCGGTCTTCTGCCAAGTGCGCAGCAAACCCGCCCCGTCACGGATGCCAAAGCTCTGCCCAGTATGTGGCGTAGTCTTCTCTGCCGGTCGCCTCGTAGCCCTGCAACCAGTTCGGCAGGATATCCGGATCTTCCCGGAAATACAGCGGCAGCTCGGGCAGCTCCGCGGCGTAGATCTGCTGCATCTCCCGCCAGATCGCCTTCTGCTTCGCCGGGTCCAGTTCCGTTTCCGCCTGGGCCAGCAACTCGTCCATCCGCGGCTGGCTGAAGCCCGACACGTTCATGCCGTTGTAGTTGTTGGCCGCCGTCGGGATGCCGGCGGTGCCGTAGAACGGCGTGGGCGGCAGGCCGATGCGGCTGCTGTTGGCATACTCGACGAGGCCGGGGTAGGCGCGCCGGCGCGTCGTCTCGCCGAAGAAGCTCCGCGACGGCTCGTTGCGGATCATCACCTCGATGCCGACCGCCTTCCACTGGCTCTGCATCACCTGCTGCGTCAGCTCGCGGACACGGTTCCCGGAGGTGGTGGTGAACTCGAAGGACAGGCGCTCGCCCCGCTCGTTGCGGCCGATGCCGTCCGGCCCCGGCGTGAACCCGGCCTCCTTCAGCAGGCGCCGCGCCAGGGCGGGGTCGTAGGGGTAGGTCGGCACGTCGGCCGTGTAGTTCGGCTCCAGCTCGTTGGTCCAGCTCAGCGCCAGCTTGGCATGGCCGCCGAACAGCCGGTCGATCAGCGTCTTGCGATCCGTGGACAGCAGCAGCGCTTGGCGCACCCGCTTGTCCGCGAGCAGCTTATTGTCGCGCTGTGGGTCGATCCGTTCCAGGCTGAGGCCCGGGCGGTAGTTGTAGCGGAAGCGGTCCGGATGGGCCTTCTGCATCGCCACCGCTTGGTCCGTGGTGATGCCGATGCCGGACGGCGTCATGTCCACGTCGCCGGACAGCAGGTTGGCCTGCAGCGCCGCGGTGTTCTCCACCAGCCGGATCACCACCCGGCTGATCGCGGGCTTCGGCCCGGCCCAGGCCGGGTTCGGGCCAAGCTCGATGGACGCGCCGGACTGGTAGCCGGTGACGGCGTAGGGGCCGTTCCACAGGCCCGCGGTCAGCGGCGACGCATTGTACGTGGTGTGGTTGATGTAGTCGAGCGTGTTCGCCGCGCGGGCGCGGACCAGTCCCTCGATGTGCTCTGGCAGCAGGTAGTCCCAGAGCTGGAAGGTGACGAGCGTGCGGTCAAGGTGCAGCACCGCCGTGTGGTCGTCCACGACCTCCACGCTTTTCGCCCGCGACCAAGCGTAGATGTTGCTCCATCCGGCCGCCGGGTCGCTGCCCATCCTCCAGGTGAAGGCGAGGTCGCGCGCCGTGACCGGCACGCCGTCGCTCCAGCGCAGCTCCGGCTTGAGCTTGATCGTGACGGCCAGCCCTTGCCCGCCGCTGGGCAGCGGCTCGACGCGGGCCAGCCCGTTCTCCAGGCTCGGCAGCTCCGTGCACAGCAGGCAGGTCGGCTTGCCCGCGATATCAAAGGCCGAAACCGGCCGGGTGGCGAAACCGACCGTGTAGAACTGCACCGTCTGCGAGCTGATGTAGGGGTGCAGGCTGGCCGGGAACTGCGCCACGCCGATCACCAGCGTGTCCTTGGCCGAGGCGGCGGCCACGGGGGCGAGGAGGGCCAGCAGGACGGGCAGCAGGCGCATCGACGGCTCTTTCCTGTTCCAGCGCAGGCCGCGCCGTGCCGGTCGTTGCAAGCGACGGGCCAAGCCGTTGATCCCCGGACGGAGCGGCCCAATGCTTTCCCGTCCCGGACGCAGTGGTGGAGGCGGTGGCGCGGTTCGGCCGCCACCTGATCGCCGACCAGCACCGCGCCGCCCGCGAGGTCGCCTTCCACGCTTGGCGGGAGGTCATCGGGGTTTCGGTGCGTGACGTCCGCAGCGGACTTGCGCCGATCCGCGCGCTACGTGCAGGCATATACATATGTAGCGAAGCATATATGTATATATATTTCTGTGTGTGGCTTGTAGAAAGGTAATACCAGCGGCCCTTTGCTCTGACCTATCCGTCATTGCGAGGAGCGCAGCGACGCGGCAATCCAGGGCGGCCAGCACCGGGCTTGCGGCCCTGGATTGCCACG
This sequence comes from uncultured Acetobacteraceae bacterium, assembly GCA_964247405.1. Taxonomy (GTDB): domain Bacteria; phylum Pseudomonadota; class Alphaproteobacteria; order Acetobacterales; family Acetobacteraceae; genus CAHJXG01. The sequence continues at coordinate 10,463 of CAXTUQ010000061.1, read as the reverse complement.
CCGCAAGAGCGGCTCGCAATGACGGCAGAGCGGTCAACGCATAGGGCCGTTAGTATAAGCACGTGCTTCGACCAGATCCGTTATAGCGTTGACGAGTCAGAGGCGGCCGTTGCATACATCTATACGACTATGTGGATGGACATATATACAGATGCACATTCTGGTTATGGCAAGCCGAAAGGGCGGGGCGGGCAAGACGACCATCGCCGTGCATCTCGCGGTCGAGGCCCAACGGGCGGGGGCTGGCCCTGTTGCGCTCATCGACACGGATCCCATGCAGGGCATGACGCAGTGGTGGGATGCTCGCAACGAAGCGGTGCCGGTGCTGTTCAAAGGAGCCGTGGAAGATCTAGCGCCCGGGTTACGCAGGCAGGGGTATCGCTTGTTGGTGGTGGATACGCCGCCCTCGATCGGAGACGAGGTCGCGTTGGCCGTAAGGTCGGCCTCCCTGGTGCTGATCCCGGTTCAACCTTCTCCGAACGACCTGCGTGCGGCCGGGTCCACGGTTGGGATGGCGAACGGGCTGAAGAAGCCGCTCGCTTTCGTGATCAACCGCGTCAAGCCCCGTGTCAAGCTGACCGTGCAGGCGTACGAGGCTCTCGCGCCTCACGGCGTCATCTCTCCTCTCCTTTACGACCGCACCGACTACGCGGCGGCCATGAACGATGGCCTGACGGCGCCCGAGCTGGACACCCGAGGGCCGGCTCTAGGCGAGATATCGGCGCTTTGGTCCTACGTGGCATCCAGGTTGGAGTTGACGGCATGAGCAAGCGTCCGATCACGGCTCTCTCTATCGCCGTGCCGGCGACCAAGGGAGCGGCCTACGTGCCTGAGAGCGCGGGAACCGAGACGCTCCGTTCTCCTCAGCCGACGCCGCCCGATGCCCCGGCCCTGCCGCCGGGGCCTGCTGCGATGAATTTCAAGCTTAGCCCCGCAGCCAGCGCGGCCTTGCGCGTTCACCAATTCAAGACCGGACGGGCGAAGCAAGCCATTGTTCAGGAGGCGCTGGATCAATGGCTGGAGCGCAACGCCCACCTGATCGCTTAGAGGCAATTGTCACAATTCCCGAGTAAGCCTGCCTGCAACCAGGAGTATGCAGGCGGTCTGGAGCAGGGACTGCACGATGAAGCCCTGGCGGTCGTAGCGCAGCGCCAAGCGCCTGTTCTCCAATACCCAGGCGTTGCTGCGCTCCACCGGCCATCGGCGCTTGCCCAATCCTGAACCGCTCGGCTGCCGCCGTTTGTGGATGTGCGGCTCGGCCCCGAAAACGCGGCACAGCTCGCGGTGGCGCTCGGCGTCGTATCCCTTGTCAGCGAACACGGTCGCAATACGAGCCATGACGGCGAAGGCGGACAGGAACAGGCGCTCGAAGACCAGGGTGTCGTTGACGTTGGCGGCCGTGGCCGTGCACGCGACGGGAACGCCGCCACCCGTGACCGCGACGTGGTATTTGGTGCCTTTCTTGCCGCGGTCTGTCGGGTTGGGTCCTGTGAGTTCGCCCGCACGCTTGGCCCGCACCGAGCAGCTGTCCAGGATCAACGTCGGGTCGCCGCGCAGCTCGCCGAAACGCGAAGCGTTTGCGGCTGTGGCCACGAGCAGGGCGTGCACCCGCGCCAGCACGCCCCCACGCGCCCAGACTCCCAAGCGGCGGCGCAGGGTCGAGCCGCTGGCCTCGCCTGCGCTTGCCGTCAAGCTGCGCCATGGCGTGCCCTCGCGCAGGAACCGCCGCAAGGTGGCGAGCACGCGCACGGTCTCGGCGGGCGGGTGCCCCGGCCCGGTCGGGCACCGCTCCTCACAACATTCGACCACCGTCGCGATCAGGTCCAACGTCCTGAAGTCCATGCCGCCATCTCTCTTCCGAACATCCAAAGATGGGCAGCGGCACCCAGGTCAGCAATCAGCTCAACCCAGGGTAGATGTGAAAACCGCCTCTTAGCCTACGGTCTCACACACAAATATACATTCATACATGTGTATATATGGCTATGGTGATAGATACATGTATCCACAGTTTGGGAACATGACGGCTTCACGGGTCGGATAAGAGTCAGCTCAGAAACCTCCTCTACAATGGCGATGCCAGAGGCATCAGCCAGCCGTTGTTGGAACGGAGGAACCGAACGTCGGCCTCGTCCGGCTCCAGTCCTTCCAGGTATGCCGCAAGGCTGTGAAGCAAGCCGAGCGCGCCGTCGAACCCGAGCGTCGCCACGGTTTGGGCATCCGGGTGGGCGAGGTCGCGCCCGCGCTGCGCAAGCGCGTCGTCGAGGCCGCCGCTTGGTCGCAGCACAAAGTCGGACCAGGTCTTGTCCCACCACAGCAGCCCGCCATACAGCAGGCCGCCCGGACCTTGTTCCGGCGGCCAGCCGACCGGCTTGTTGAACATCAGCACGGCTCCGGCAGGGTGGGCCGCCCCGATGTGGGCCTTCAGGCGAGCGACGTGCTTGTCGCGCAGGTCGCCCGGTATGTAGGTCACCGCTGACATGATGACCGGCAGGCGCCGTCGCCCGCTGCCGACCGCCACCGCCACCTGATCGCCGTCCTGCTCCGCATCCTCGTCGACGTCGCTGAACGCCCAGCCGAGATGCTCTTCCATCATCCCGAGCCACACGTCTGGCTGGATTGGGTGTGCGCATCTCAGGCTGTCCATCAGGCCCAATGGGTCGCTCTTCGGGTCGGCACCGAGCATGTCCGTGAGCATGTCCAACGCATTGGAGTGATCGCCGTCCTTGGCGAAAGGCCCATACTCGCGTTCCTCGTCGAGGTCCTCATCGCCTTGCGCGTCGGCGTGCAGGTATGACGCGGCCTGCATGCGGGCCAGCGTAGCCGGATCCAGGGCCGGCGCCGGTGCCTTGGCCGTCGGCTTAAGCGCCTCGACGGTGATCCTGGCCGCAGCCGGCCCCATGTCCACGCACAGCGCCAGCATGTGGACTTGGTAGGCCCGGCGGCGACGGACCTCCTCGGGGCCGCACTCTTCGTCCGGCGGGTCCGCCTTGCCTTTCTTCGCCGTCTGGGCCAGCTCGCGCCAACTGCCGAAGCCGAGCATGTAGGCGGTGATGTTCTCGGCCTCCTTGCGCGGGGCTTGAAGACCCTCCTGTAGGGCGGCAGCAATCGCCTGGGGGCGCCCGATCCCGGCCGGCACGACACGGACGGGAGGGGGCATGTCGCTATCCTCCGCCGCCATACCGCCCTCGACTGCGACCGCCATGCCGGCTTCGGTGAGAGCCTGCAGCAATGCCGCTGCCTTGCCGTCGCCCACCTCGGCCGCGCGCTCGCACAGATCCATGGCTGCTCCGAGATCATGCTTGATGATCTTGGCTGCCAAGTTGGTCATCGACGGCACGTGGCCGAGTTCCACGCCGCGTCGGTAGAAGTCACAGGCCCGGCCGTCCGAATGCGGCACGCCGCGCCCCTCGTCGTGCATCAGGCCGGCGTTGAACGCCGCCTCGCCGTGCCCGGCCCTGGCCGCCTGCTCGAAGTGGGCCAAGGCCGCCGCGGGCGCGCGGCGTCCCCCGAACTTTCCCGACGCGATGTGCCCGAGCCAGTTGTGCGCGTAGCCGTGCAGCTCCGTCTCGCCCGACGCGGCCACCGATGCGAACAGCGCCCGCGCCCGGCCGACATCGCGCGGAACGCCGTCCGCGGACAGCAGGGCGAACGCCAGGTTCGCCGCCGCGGCTTCCGAGTGCGGCGCCACCGCTTCCAGCGCGGCCACGACCTGTCCCTTGAGGCTGGCGGGGGCAGCGGCGATGGCTTTGCTGAGGACCACGCCGGCGTCCCGCCACTGGCGTGCCTCGATAAACATAAGCCCGGCACGCAGGCACCGCCGGGCCAGGGCCTCGTCGGGCGCGTCCGGCTCGGTTGGAGGGCCGGAGCGCGGGCCGTCCGCCATGACCCCGAGGAGGAAGCGGAGCGCCTGGTCCTGGCTGCCCACGTCCTCGCCCAGTTCGTGCAGCCGGGCGATCAGCCGGTCTGCGTCGAAATCGGGGGCAGGGGAGGGGCGGCGCCCGGCCTCCACGGCGCGAATCGCCGCCCCGAACGCCCTGTGCGTGGGGTAACCGTAGCCGGCGGCGAGGGCCTCGGCGATGTGCTGCGCCCGGGCTTCGGGCAGCGCCTTGCCGATCAACGTGCGGAGGCTCTTCTGGTGGGCGCTGTCAAACGGAGTGCTGGGCATGGCAAGCCATCCTCTCGCCCAGGGCGGCAACCGGCGCCCGCCCGCCGATCGGATCGGAAGCGTGGAGCACCCGGCAGGATGCTAAAAGCCAGGCGCCGGCGCTGCAACGGGTTTGCCCACTACCCGAAGGCGCGCACCCTTCGGGACCATCGCGTCGAGCCTTGTGGTGAACGGGCACAGGACAGGTATCGCGGGAGACGGGCAAGCGGGCAGGGCACGCTGAGCAGCGGCGATGCCGTTTGTCGAATGGCCGTCCTGTCTGTTGACGACGTGATCCGAACCGAAAAGGATGGCGACGCCTTGAGGGCGCCGCCAAGTTTAGGGAGGAAACGTCCGGCAACGCCGAAACGACGCTGCCGAGTGTGCAGTGCGCCTTCCCGGAGCGGCATTGCAAGCGTTTTGTGCGCCGCAACAACCGCGTTGCCCGTCACCAAGGCTTGAAGGCTGCCAGCGGCGCGCCTTGGCCTGACCCGCTTCCAACTTCTTCTCTGAAAGAACGGTGCCACTCTTGTCCAACTTACCTTTCCCGGATGCCCCCGACACCGCCTCCGTCGAGGAGCGCATGCGCCGGGCGCTCGGCCTGACCGGCGACCATGCCGTCCGAAGCAGCCCGTCTCAAACCGAACGGCCGCAAGCGGGTCCGCCGGGCCGGCCAGCCGGCCGCTCCCCAGCCGACAAGCCGCGCCACCGTTTCGTGCCGGACGGCGCCGTGCCGGTCACGATCCTCAACCGGCACCGCCCCGACGAGGCCGACGGGCCGCCTGCGAGTCGCGCTGCCATGGAGGCCGCGCTGTGGGACGAGCGGGCCGCACGGGAGCGGGCCGAGCGCTCGCTGCAGGAGGCGCTCGCGGCGATGCACGACCTGCAAACCAAGCTCGGTCATGCCGAGCTGGCGCACAAGGAAGCGTCGGCCACGGCGCAGGCGACGCGCACCGAAGCGGACGCTCTGCGGGCCGAGCACCAGGAGCGGGAGCTGCACTGGCACGAGGACCTCGCGGCCGAGCGTACCGCACGGCTGGTGGCCGAAGCCGCCCTGACTGAGGCAACGCGCGCCCGCGGGCCTGCCAAGCGGCTCCGGGCGTCGGCGCCTGCCGCGCAGCCGGCCCTTGACCCGCAGGATGCCTCGCCGGCGCCCAGGGCCAGAACGCCCGCCAAGACCGCAGCCAAGCGGATGCGCAGGGCAATGTCGGAACCGGGGCAGCACGAGCCGGAGCCCGTGAAGTGGTGGCTCAGGTCGGTCAGGAAACGCTGGCCCTAGACGGAAGACAGCACCCGGTTGCGTGCCGGATGCCGGCACCGGCCCGCCCGGTTTTCGCCAGTCGTCAAGACGGCTCCTCAACACCGCGCCCGGCGGACCGCTCGGCGTTGCGACGGGCGATGGCGCGGTGCTTGTCCACCCGCTCGGATGGCTCGCCGCGGGCGGCACGGCGGGCGGCGTTGGGGCCGATCTTGTTCTGCGGCTCCCGTGCGATCCCGCGCTCGGCATGGGAACGGTGGTCGATCCGCGCCGCATGGCCGTGCGCGGCCAGGCAGATGTTGGCCATCAGCGCCCAAAGCTGCCGCCACCGCAAGGCGGCCGCACGGTCGTTCCAGGCCCGCTCCTTCAGCCCGAAGCCCTCGGCGCCGATGCGCCGCATCGTGAGCAGGACCTGGGCATAGGGCTTGGGCTGCCCGTCGGGTCGGAGCGCCCAATGCACATTCAGATCGGCCGCCATCCCTTCCGCGACGAATGCCACCTGCACGTAGTCGCGGGCGAGCGCCGCGGTCTGGTATGGCAGCAGCTCGGCCGGGAGCGCGAACTCCACCTCCCGCGCGAGGCAGGCATTGCGCTGACGCCCGCACGCCTCGACCTCGTTCCACAGCACTTCCCGATCGTGCCAGCGGGCCGGCGCGCCGTCCGGCAGCAGCACCTTGGACAGGATGGGCATGGTTCCGCGCTTGGCGGGCAGGGGGGCCTGCATGCGGTCCAGGCGCTTGTCGTGCAGCCGCACGCGGGCGCGGTCCGCGGCGACGGCCACGGCGCTCTGCCCCTTCGAGCGCTGCACCACGCCGAACCGGAGATGGTAGATGGCCATGAACACTCCTTCTGGATTTCACCCTGGTGGTGGGCGAGCGGGAGGAACTTCCGCTTCAACACACGCTCTCCAGGTATGGCGCTCTCGGCACGGCCCTGCCTTCCGGTTCTGCCGAGGGCTTGGCGCTGTCACGTGCAGTCTGACAGCCGCGTGCGTCCTCGGCGGCTGTATGGGCGTCGGGATGCCCCATGGCGGTGATGGAAGGGGGATGCTGGTCCATGGCCTTCTCCGTTTGCCCTGCTGTTCGGCATCGCCACGGTGCCATTGGCGGACGCGAGTGCCTCCGGGTGGGTCAGCGCAAGGCTTGCGTCGTCATGCCGTCACGCGGAATACGGGAACTGGCGCACCAGCAGGCTGTCCGGGATGGGCGCCTTTCATGCCATTTGCTTCATGAAAAACTGTATGCCGGCCGCCGCGCACCGGTCACGGAAGGCCGCCGCCCACGCTTCCGGCATGGCGCGGGCGTAGCCGCCGCTTTCGCCGCCGCAGATCAGCCAATGGATCGCCGCGCCATGCGGGGGCGGCGCCAGCATGTCCGACCAGTCCTCCAGCAGCGGCTCCGCGCTGACGAAGCGCACGACGGATGGGACGGCGCCGAGGGCGGCAAGGTTGCTGGCCGCGCGCTTGCGGTCTTCGGCCGTGGTCCCCAGCCACACGTTGGGCCAGCCGTCGCCCCAAGTCCGCACGCCGGTGTGCGGGTTGGGCAGCATCCTGGCGATGTTCTGCGGGCGTTTGGTCAGCAGTAGCCAATCGAGGTGCGGGGTTTGCTCGACCAGGTGCCACAGGTCGTCGCGCCAGGACGCCGGGACCTGGTTGTCGAACACGTCGGCCAGCGAGGCGCAGAACACCTTGCGGCGCACCCCGGCGGTCGCAGCGTCACGGTTCCACTTGGCCGGCTGCCGCCAGTAGGAGGCAGTCGTGCGCCGCCGCTCGCCTTGCCACAGGGCAGGGGAGCCGGTGCGCTTGGCCCAACCTTCCGCGTAGCAGTGGTCGCACGCCGGGCTGACCTTGGTGCAGCCGAGCCAAGGATTGAACGTGTAACCGGGAAGCAGGCCGCCATCCAAGCCCAGCGATGCCGTCCACTCGATCCGCGTCTGCGCCATCGCACTTGCCCCCGTTTGTGTTGATGCTCTCACGCCGTGTTTTCCATCCAACAGCCATGCGGCTCAGCCACGATGGAATGCGCGGACGCGAGTGCGGACTGTGTTGCGAACTGCTTGCCAGGGCAGGCTTGCGGACCGATCGCGCGCTGCCTGGCAATTGATGACGAGGAACCCAGCAAAAACCGCTTCCCACAACCCGTTTGTTCACGATACGTTCCAAGCCGTGTGCCTGAAGAGCGGGGAGAAGCATTACCTTATGCAGACGGACACCATCGCGGCCCTGCGTGCGCAGGTGGCGGCGCTTGAACGCGGGAGCGGCGCCGGCCTGGCAGCCTCGCGCCTGCCGTTCGGCCTGCCGGAGCTGGACGCGCACCTGCCCGGCCGGGGTCTCGCCTTGGGCGCGGTGCACGAGCTGTTCGCCGGCGGCCCGGCCGTGGAGCACGGCGCCGCCCCCGCGCTGTTCGCAGCCTCCGTGCTGGGCCGTCGCCCCGGCCCGGTGCTGTGGATCGCGGCCCGCGGCGACCTGTATCCGCCGGCCCTGGCCCGCGCCGTGCCGGGCGTCCACGAGCACCAGGCGGGCGGGATCAAGGCCGGCTCAGCCTCGTCGCCTCGCGACGGCTACAGCTCGCGGCGGAGGCCACGGACGTGCTCGGCTTCGTGCTGCGCCGGTCGTCACGGTTCGACGACCCGGCGCTCCGGGCACCCTCGGCCGCTGCCACCCGCTGGCGGATCACCGGCCTGCCCTCGCCGCCCCCCTTGCCGCATGCCCCGGACGTGCCCGGCCTCGGCCGGCCGCTGTGGCGACTGGAGCTGCTGCGGTGCCGGGGCGCGGAAGCGGCCAGCTTTGTTGTGGAGGGTCCGGATGCACAGGGTCGTCTCGCTGTTCCTGCCCACATGGCCGACCGACCGCTTGCGTCGGCATGGCCATGCCGCGTGGCCAGTGGGGCAGCCCTTGGTCACCCGCGCGCATGACGGGCGGCGCAGCGTGATCGCCGCCGCCTGCACCGCGGCGCGGACGCAGGGCCTGCGCCCCACCATGCCGCTGGCGCAGGCGATGGCGACCGTGCCCGACCTCCTGGTGACCGACGCCGATCCGGAAGGCGACGGACGGGCGCTGGCGGACCTCGCCGCCTGGTGTCTGCGCTGGTCGCCGCTGACCGCGCCCGACCCGCCGGACGGCGTGTGGATCGACGCCACCGGCTGCGCGCACCTGCATGGGGGAGAGCAGGCCATGCTGGACGCCCTGGTCGGGCGGCTCGCCGGGGCCGGGCTGTCCGTCCGTGCCGGGCTGGCCGACACGCCGGGAACGGCCCACGCGCTGGCGCGCCACGGTGCGGCCCCCGTGACGGTTGCGGCCCTGGGCGCCCAGGCGGGCGCGCTGGCGCTGCTGCCGATGCGTGCCCTGCGCATCCCCGACGAGATGGCGGGCAGCCTGCGCCGGCTTGGCTTGGATCTGGTCGGCCAGCTGTTCGCAGCCCCGCGTGCCCCGCTGGCCCGTCGGTTCGGCGATGCCCTGCTGCTCCGGCTCGATCAGGCGCTGGGCCGGGTAGCGGAGCCGATCCGGCCGGTGCTGCCGCCGGGGACGATCAGCATCCGCCGGGCCTTTGTGGAGCCGATCGCCACGGCCGAAGCGTTCGCGGCGGTGATCCTCGTCCTGGTCGGAGACGCCTGCGCTGCGTTGCAGGCGCGCGGCGAAGGCGCCCGTACGCTGGACCTCGTGTTCGAGCGGGTGGACGGCAGCACCCAGGCGGTGCGCGTCGGCACGGCCCGGCCGGTGCGCGACCCCATGCACCTGGCACGCCTGCTGGACGAGCGCATCGAGACGGTGGACCCGGGGTTCGGCGTGGAAGCGATGCGGCTGACGCTGCCCCTGGTCGGGCCGCTCGCCCCCGTGCAGCGGACCAGCGGCCTGGACGGCAGTCTGGGCGAGGCGGCGGACATCGCGGCGCTGATTGACGGGTTGAGCAACCGGCTCGGCGCGGGCCGGGTGTATCGCGTGGCCCCCGTGGACAGCGACGTGCCGGAACGGGCGGTGGCGGCGGTCCCGCCGCTCGCCCTATCCGGTGAACAGGGCTGGACCACCCCTTGGCCCCGCCCCGCCCGGCTGCTGCCGCGGCCGGAGCCCGTGGACGCGATGGGCTTGCTGCCCGACCATTCGCCGCGGTGGTTCATCTGGCGCCAGGTGCGGCACTGCGTGGTGCGCGCCGACGGGCCGGAGCGCATCACCGGCGAATGGTGGCGCCGGTCCAGCGAGCGCGCAACGATCCGGGACTACTGGGTTGTCGAGGACGAGGACGGGTGCCGCTTCTGGCTGTTCCGCCGGGGCGACGGCCTCGACCCCGCGACCGGCGGCCTCGCCTGGTTCCTGCACGGCTTTTTCTGAGGAGAGCGACCGCTCCATGACCGACGACGACAAGCGCACCCTGCATCCCGCCACCGCGGCCGAGCTGGAAGAGACCCTGTCCTTCGCCCTGCGCTACGCCGGCAGGAAGCGGGTTCACACGGCTGACGACGTGATGGCGCGGGTCACGGCGGAACGGCTGGTGCAGGCTCTCGAACGCTCCGGATACGTCCTGATGAAGCGCCCGGCGGCCAGCGCGCCGTCCACCAGCGGGCACCGGCACCCGAACAGCGACGCGAGCAGCGACTGAGCCGCGTGACTGGTTCTCCCAGTCCGGCTTATGTCGAGCTGCAGGTTACTACGAACCACTCCTTCCTGCGCGGCGCCAGCCACGTCGAGGAGCTGCTCGTGGCCGCCCGGGCGCTCGGCCTGGGGGCGATGGCCGTCACCGACCGCAACACCCTGGCCGGCATCGCACGCGCCCATGCGCGGGCCGACGAAGCCGGCATCCGGCTGATCGTCGGCTGCCGGCTCGACTTTCAGGACAGCCTGCCGGTGCTGGCCTACCCGACCGACCGCGCGGGCTACGCCCGGCTGTGCCGGCTGCTGACGCTCGGCAAGGGCCGCGCCGGCAAGCACGGCTGCACCCTCGCTTGGGCCGACCTGGCCGGCCACGGCGAGGGCCTGGTCGCGGTGCTGCTGCCGGACGCGGCCGACCCGGCGCTGGAGGGCGCGCTGGCCCGGCTGCGCCGGGACTTCGCGGGGCGCTGCTACCT
>CAXTUQ010000060.1:10677-16080 GCA_964247405.1 uncultured Acetobacteraceae bacterium | reverse complement strand
CGCCTACACCGACCCGCGGCAGCGGCAGCGGGCGGCGCGTCGCCGGGTCGGTGTAGGCGGGGGCGCCGAGCCAGCGGGCGATGATCGCGCTGGTCCGGGTCACGGCGGCAGGCTCCGCTTCGGCCGCTTCCGGGGCGCGCTGGCGGCGGATCTCCTTGCGGTGCACGCCGGTGAGCAGGCTGACCCGGCTGTCGGTGCGCGCCTTGGGGTCGGCCAGCAGGTCGCGCAGCGCCACGTCCACGTAAAGGCCGCGCAGCAGGTCGGCGAGGACCGGGAAGGTGACGCCGCCGCGGATCAGCAGGCGCACGAGCGGGCGCAGCAGGCGCGCGAGCGCCTTGAGCAGCAGCTCGGGGGACGGGGGGCGCGGAGGGCCGCCGGGAAACGTGTTGGCGATGGGAATGGTCCTTCGTGGGGCAACGCATAGCACGGCCGTATCGTGGGAAAAAGACCCACGTTCGAGCGATCTCCATTGACGTGGGATTATTTCCCACAAATACTAGCTATATCCCCCTCCTGTACAGGACGCGCCATGACCGCCAACTCGATCCCTTTGCCCCTCCTCAAGCAACGAACGCCCGTGCCGCCGATGGCCGCTGCCGGTCCGTACGCTCCCGACACCGGTGAAGGCGAAACGGCGGATAGGCTTTCCCTACGCCAGCTCCGCCATCTCACCGCCAATGCCCTGCAGCAAATCCTGAACGACGTGGCGCAGCGGGACGGGCTGCGCAGCACGGCGGAGGGCCGCCGGGTGTGCGAGGACATCGAGCGCCGCATCCTGTGCTCCGCGGCACTCGCCAACGCCCTGTTCGGCCTGACGCGCGAACCCGGCCTGCTCCCGGCCCGGCTGCGCGACCTGGGCGAGGTCGTGATAGGGCTGCTGGGCGACCCGGACCAGGTGCTCGGTCTTGACGTCGCGGTGGAAGGCCGGTGCCCGCCCGTCCTGGAGGAGGTAGTCCTACGCGTCGCGCACGAGCTGCTCGGCAACGCCGTCAAGCACGGCATGTACATGCGGCTGGTCGGCCGCATCCGCCTGGGCCTTGCCTCCGGCCCGCGCGGAACCAAGCTGGTCGTCGCCGACGACGGCTGGGGAGGCTGCCACAGGCCGGGCCACGGCCAGGGGCTGGGCTTGGTGCGCGCGCTCATCGCCCGGTTCGGGGGCACGCTGGACACATGGAACGGGCGCGACGGCGGCTTCACGGCCGAGGTGTGCCTGCCGCCCATCACGCTGCCCCGCCCCGCCGGGAAAGCGGCCTGAGCGTGGCCGCGCCAGCTTCCTGCCGGTCCCATGCCAGGCAAGCGGTTGCGATGGTCACGGCGGCGCTGGGGCAAAGCCAGCCCGGCATGTTCACGGCGCTGTCGGCGCGTGAGGACGCGGTCCTCGCCCTGCTCGGCGTGCTCGCCTGCCTGGCCAAGGCAAGCCTGACATCTCCTACACTGCGCACGGCGGCGCCAACCGCCGCACGAACCGTGCTGGACACGCAAGGACACTGACATGCCGCACTACTTCATCGACACGCAGGACGGCGAGCGCTGCATACGCGACGAGGACGGGATCGACCTGCCGGGACTGCGCGAAGCCTGCGACGAGGCGGTCCGCGTTCTCCCTGACATCGCGCACGACCTGCTGTCCTGCGGCAACCCGCGCCCTTGCGGAGGCAACTTGGAACTCGTCGCGACCGTCAGGGACGAGCGCGGCTCGCCGCTGTTCCGGGCGGCATTCTCGCTGAGCACCAAGCGGCTGGCCCCTGATCCAGCCCCCGCCGCCGGGCAGCAGCCCAACCCGGGATGACCGCTGGGCAGCCTGGTTGGCGCCCGGCGGGCCAAGAAGCGTTCCGCCCGGGCCGGGGGCGCTGAGGGATGACGGCCCGCCGCTACCTTGACCAGCGCCTCCGCCTTCCGCTGCTGCGGGCGGTGGACGCCATCGAAACGCACCGCAGCCTGCTCAAGGCGTCCGTGGCCCTCGGCATCAGCCAGCCGGCCCTGACCAAGAACCTGCACGAGCTGGAGGAGCTGCTCCAGCTCCGCCTGTTCGACCGCCATTCCCGCGGCGTGCGCCCGACCGAAGCCGGCGCGGTGTTCGTGCGGTCCTCCCGGCGCATCCTCGCCGAGCTGCGCCGGCTCGACGGGGACCTCGACCTGCTGTCCGGCCCGGGAGGCGGCGCCATAGCGCTCGGCGCCCTGCCCGTCGCCGCGGCAGGGGTGCTGCCCGGCGCGCTGGCCCGGCTCAAGGCTGCCCACCCCGGCATCACGGTGCGGCTGCAGCAGGGGCGCACGGAAGAGCTGCTGCCGCTGCTCGCTTCGGGCGAACTCGACCTGATCGTGGGGCGCCTGTACGAGCCGCCGACACCGGACGGGTTCGAGCGCGAGGCGCTGTGGGCCGAGCCGGTCTCGATTCTCGCCCGCGCCGGGCACCCGCTGCTTGCGGCGGAGCGGGTGAGCCTTGACGGGCTTCGGCGCTACGACCTCGTGCTGCCGACCATCACCCAGCGTGTCGGCCAGGAGATCGAGCACCTGCTGTCGCTGCTCGGGATCGACCCGGCGCGCTCGCTGCGGTCCAGCTCCTACGGCTTCATCCGGGAGATGCTGCACGGAACTGACCTGCTTTCGGTGATGCCGCGGCTGATGATGGTCGGCGACCTGATGCGCGGCACGCTGCGGGTGGTGCCGCTGCCGATCCCGGCCCCGGACCGGCCGGCCGGGCTGATCCTGCCAGGCGGCAGCGCGCTGCCCCCGGCCGCCCTGGCGTTTGCCGAGTGCCTGCGCGCCTATGTCGCCGAGATCGCCGAACGTGGCTTCGCTCCAGCTATAACCGTCGGTGATATTAAGGCCGGGAAAAGCGATAGGACAGGGCCAGACGCGCGGGGGTAGAGCCACATCGAACGAGCCGGCCAACGGTTCACCGCAGGGAGACGCCCGATGCACCGCATCCACGCGCAGCCGGTCCCCGTCGACATCAAGGCCTTCATCGACGGCAGGTCGATCTCGGTGTTCCAATGGGCCCTGGTGGCCATGTGCTTCCTGGTGGTCGTGGCCGACGGCATGGACGTGGCCATCATGGGCTTCGTGACCCCCTCGGTCCTGCAGGCATGGGATATCTCCAGGCCGGCCTTCGGCATCGTGATCAGCGCTGCCCCGGCTGGCCTGGTGGTCGGGGCCTTGGCGGCAGGCCCGTCCTCGGACCGGTTCGGGCGCAAGGTCGTCCTGATCGCCTCCATCCTGCTGTTCGGGCTGCTGACCCTTGTCACCGCATACGCCTCGTCGCCCGCCGAGATGGCGGTGCTGCGCTTGCTGGCCGGGATGGGCATGGGCGCTGCCATGCCCAACGCCACGACGCTGATGTCGGAATACGCGCCGCAACGGCGGCGCTCGTTGATGATCACGGTCATGTTCACGGGGTTCAACCTCGGCTCGGCCGCCGTCGGCTTAGCCGCGGGGTATCTGATTCCGCTCTACGGCTGGCGCTCCGTGCTGGTGCTGGGGGGCATTGTGCCGCTGCTGCTGGTCCCGGTTCTGCTGGCGTTCCTGCCGGAGTCGGCACGCTTGCTGGCTTTGCGCGGAGCCGGCTCCCAGCAGATTGCCGCGACGCTGGGCCGCGTGACCGGGCACCGGTTTTCGGGCCACGAAACCTTCGTCTCGGCCGAGCCGCCGTTGCAGGCGCGCAAGCCCATCGGCGTGCTGTTCTCGCGCGGCTACGGCGTGACCACGGCGGCGCTCTGGGTCACGTATTTCATGGGCCTGCTGGTGATCTACCTGCTGACGGGCTGGCTTCCCACGATCATGAAGGACGCCGGCCTGTCCATCGCCACCGCCGCCAACGTCACCGCGCTGTTCCAGATCGGCGGCACGGTTGGCGCAATCGTCGTCGGCTGGGCGATGGACAGGTCGCGCCCGGCGCTCGTGATCGGGGCGGCTTACGGGGGCGGCGGGCTGTGCGTACTTGCCCTGGCGCAACTGGGCGTGGCGTCGCCCGCCTTGGCGGCGCTGGTGTTCTCCGCCGGGTTCTGCATGAGCGGCGCGCAGACCGGGTTGAACGCGTTTGCGCCGGGCTGCTACCCCACGATGGCGCGGGCGACCGGCGTGAGCTGGATGCTGGGCATCGGGCGCTTCGGCAGCATCCTTGGCTCGGCGGTGGGCGGCGCGCTGCTGGGATTGGGGTGGGGCTTCGGCGCCATCCTGGCGATCCTGGCCATTCCGGCCGTGTGCGCGGCCATCGCCATCGCATCGACCCAGCTTGACGCAGGCGCGGCCACGAACGAAGCGGCTGCGCACTAGGAACGGCATGGATTGCCTGCACCCACCACCCATCAATGTCCTGATCGCCAGCCAGGAGACGATATGATGCACGATGAACCCTGCATGGACGTGGCCCACCTCGCCCATCTGGAGCTGCTGACGCCCAAGCCCGAGGAGTCCTTGCGCTTCTTCGTGGACGTGATGGGCATGACGGAAAGCGGGCGCCGGGGCGGGTCCGTGTATCTCCGGGGCTGGGACGACTACGAGCGGTATTCCTTGCAGCTCACGGCCTCCAACACCTCCGGGCTGGGCCACGCCGCCTTCCGCGCCCGCAGCCCGCAGGCGCTCGCGCGCCGGGTCGCGGCGCTGGAAACCTCCGGCCTCGCCGTGGGCTGGCACGAGAACGAGTTGGGCCACGGCCCGGCCTTCCGCTTCCGCGACCCGGACGGGCACCTGCTGGAGCTTTATTACGAGACCGAATGGTACGAGGCGCCGCCCGCTTTGCGCCCCTCGCTCAAGAACCAGGCGCAGCGCTTCCCGGCGCGCGGGGTGAACGTGCGGCGGCTCGACCACTTCAACTGCCTGGCCGCCGACATCCGGGCCAACCGCGAGTTCTTCGAGCGCCATCTCGGCTTTCGCCTCACCGAGCAGATCGTGCTGGACGACGGCACGGAGGTGGGCATGTGGCTGACGGCCACCAACAAGAGCTACGACTTCGCCTACACGCGCGAGGCGCACGGCGTCCGGGGCCGCTTCCACCACGTCACCTTCGCGCTGGACAGCCGCGAGGAGATCCTGCGCGCCGCCGACATCTTCCTGGAGCACGGCGTGTTCATCGAGACCGGGCCGCACAAGCACGCGGTGCAGCAGACCTTCTTCCTTTACGTCTATGAACCCGGCGGCAACCGGGTGGAGGTCGCCAACGCCGGCGCCCGGCTGGTGCTGGCGCCCGATTGGCGCCCGATCACCTGGACGGAGGCCGAGCGCCGCAAGGGCCAGGCCTGGGGTCTGAAGACTATCGACAGCTTCCACACCCACGGCACGCCGCCGCTGCCTGACCCGGTGGAATCCGAGGACCTCACGGAGAAGGGGATCGCATCGTGATCATCGACTGCCACGGCCACTACACCACCGCCCCCGCCGCCCATGACGGATGGCGCGCCATGCAAC
>CAXTUQ010000060.1:0-10667 GCA_964247405.1 uncultured Acetobacteraceae bacterium | reverse complement strand
GAGGACACGACACGGATTGCCGGACAGGACGACCTGGCGGATGGGGGGATCGCATCGTGAGCGGGACGGCAAGCCTGGCCGCCGGCCTGGTGCTCACCGACCCGCCCCGCGTCGCGCGCCAGGTCGCGGAGGCGTTCGCGCCGTACGGGGTGGCGACGGTGCACGAGGCGCAGGGGCGCACCGGCCTGCTCGCCTCGCACATGCGGCCGGTCTGGCCGGGCGCGAAGCTCGCGGGCAGCGCCGTCACGGTGTCCATTCCGCCCGCCGACAACTGGATGCTGCACGTGGCCGTCGAGCAGTGCCGGGCGGGGGACGTGCTGGTGGTCGCCCCCACCTCGCCCTGCGACACCGGCTACTTCGGCGAGCTGCTGGCCTGCTCGCTGGCGGCCCACGGCGTGGTCGGCCTCGTGATCGAGGCGGGAGTGCGCGACGTGGCGGCGCTGACCGCCATGCGCTTCCCCGTTTGGTCCAAGGCGGTCTCGGCCCAGGGCACGGTCAAGGAAACGCTCGGCGCGGTCAACGTGCCCGTGGTCTGCGCGGGCCAGCTCGTCCGGCCCGGCGACCTGATCGTGGCCGACGACGACGGCGTGGTGGTCGTGCCGCACCCGGCCGCCGCCGACGTGCTGCGCGCGGCGGAGTCGCGCGAGCAGAAGGAGGCGGGCACGCGCGCCCGGTTGCAGGCTGGCGAACTTGGCCTGGACATCTACGGGATGCGGGACAAGCTGGCGGCCAAGGGGCTGGCGTACCGTCCCTTCGCGGACCTGGAGGGCTGAGCGGTGCCGGGCGAGACTGCGCATGCGGCGGCGACCGAGGCGCCCGTGCTGCGCGCGGCGGTCGGCGCCTACAAGCACACCGCGGCGCTCCGGTCCGGCCAGGTCGCGTCCCCCAAGCTCCGTCTCCAGTTCGCCGACGTGTCGCCCGTCAACCGTGCTTTCGCGCCCATGGTGCGGGAAGGCCGCTTCGACGTGTGCGAGATGGCCATCGCCACGTTTTTGCAGGCGAAGGCCTATGGCAAGCCGCTGGTGCTGCTGCCCGTGACGATGGCGGCCCGGTTCCAGGAGGCGGCCCTGCTGTGCCGGGCGGACAGCGCGCTGCGCGGCCCCGCCGACCTCCTCGGCCGCCGCGTCGGCGTGCGCGCCTACAGCCAGACCACGGGCATGTGGCTGCGCGGCATCCTCGCGGAGGACCACGGCGTGCCGCCGGACGCGGTGCGCTGGGTCACGTTCGAGGACGCGCACGTGGCCGAGTACCGCGACCCGCCCTGGGCCGAGCGCGCCCCGGCGGGGACCGACATGCTGGCCATGCTGCGCGCGGGCGAGCTGGATGCGGCCATCCTGGGTAACGACCTGCCGGACGACCCTGGCCTGCGCAACGTGTTCCCCAACCCCGCCGAGGCCGGCGAGGCGTTCCGGCGCTGCCACGGCTTCGTGCCGGTCAACCACCTCGTCGCCGTGCGGCGCGGGCTGGCCGAGAGCCGCCCGGATCTGATGGCCGAACTCCTGCGCATGTTCCGTGACGCCCAGGCCGCTTCCTCTCCGGAAGCCGGAGGACACGATCCTCTGCCGATGGGCCGCGCGGCGCTGCAGCCTGCCATCGACCTTGCCCTGCGCTACGCGGACGAGCAGAGCCTGCTGCCCCGGCGCCTCGGCGCCGAGGAGGTCTGGGAGGGGCTGCCCCACGAGGACCGGCCCGGCCTCGCCGCCACGCGCGAGGCAACCCGCATCTCTTCGGAGAACGGCCGATGATCATCGACTGCCATGGCCACTACACCACCGCGCCCGCCGCCCACGACCAATGGCGCGACACGCAGAAGACCGCCTTCGGGGCCGGCGGCGACGTTGATCCGGCCTATCCCGACATTCCCGACGACGAGATCCGGCAGACCATCGAGACCAACCAGCTCCGCCTGCTACGCGAGCGCGGCGCCGACATGACGATCTTCAGCCCGCGCGCCTCCGCCATGGCCCACCACGTCGGCAACGAGGCCGTGAGCCAGGCCTGGACGCGCCGCTGCAACGACCTGATCAAGCGCGTGATCGACTTGTTTCCTAAGACCTTCGTGGGCGTCTGCCAGTTGCCGCAGTCGCCGGGCGTATCGATCGCCCACTCGGTCGCCGAGCTGGAGCGCTGCGTGACCGGGTTGGGCTTCGTGGGCTGCAACCTCAACCCGGACCCGTCCGGCGGCCACTGGACCGGCCCGCCGCTGACCGACCGGGTCTGGTATCCCTTCTTCGAGGCCATGGTCGCGCTGGACGTGCCGGCGATGATCCACGTGTCCGGCTCCTGCAACGCCAACTTCCACGCCACCGGCGCCCACTACCTCAACGCCGACACCACGGCGTTCATGCAGTTCCTCCAAGGCGACCTGTTCCGGGACTTCCCGACGCTCCGGTTCGTCATCCCGCACGGCGGCGGCGCGGTCCCCTACCATTGGGGCCGCTACCGGGGCTTGGCCGACATGCTGCGCCGCCCGCCGCTGTCCGAGCACGTCATGCGCAACGTGTTCTTCGACACCTGCGTCTATCACCAGCCCGGCATCGACCTGCTGTTCCGCGTGATCGGCATCGACAACATCCTGTTCGGCTCGGAGATGGTGGGCGCGGTGCGCGGAATCGACCCCGAGACCGGCCACCACTTCGACGATACGAAGCGGTACATCGACGCGCTCCCCATCCCCGAGGCGGACAAGCGCAAGGTGTTCGAGGGAAACGCGCGCCGGGTCTACCCGCGCCTCGACGCCATCCTGAAAGGGCAGGGCCGATGACGGACGTGGCAGCGTTCGCGATCATCGGCTTCGGCGAGGTCGGCGGCATTTTTGCCCGGGACCTCATTGAAAAGGGCTGCACAGTCGCCGCGTTCGACATCGCCCCCGCGGCGCAGGCGCAGGCGGAGGAGGCCGGCATCGCCGCTCCCAGCGCTGTCGCGGCGGCGCGCGGGGCCGGCACCGCGTTCGTGTGCGTAACCGCCGGCTCGGCGCTCGACGCGATGCGCTCGCTCCTCGGCGGCCTCGGCCACGCGCCGTTCGTGGTGGACGTGAACAGCGTGGCCCCCAGCACGAAGCAGGACGCGGCGCGCATCGTCTCGGCGGCGGGGGGCCGCTACGTCGAGGCCGCGGTCATGGCCAGCGTCCCGCCCAAGCGCCTGCGCACGCCGATGCTGCTCGGCGGCCCGTTTGCCGCCGACTTCATGCGTGAGGCGGCGCCCTATGGCATGGACCTCGCCGACTTCGCCGCCAAGATCGGCCGGGCCTCGTCGGTCAAGATGTGCCGCAGCGTGATGGTCAAGGGAATCGAGGCGCTGACCACGGAGTGCATGTTGGCCGCCCGGCACTACGGGGTCGAGGCCGACGTGCTTCGGACCCTGGGCGACACCTTGCCGCATCCGGACTGGGCAGCTCTCGCGCGCTACGTGATCAGCCGGGCGCTGATCCATGGCAAGCGCCGGGCCGAGGAAATGCGCGAGGTGTCCCGCACGGTCGAGGACGCCGGCATCGAGCCGCTGCTGAGCCGCGCGACCGCCGAGCGCCAGGACTGGGCTTGGCGGCGCGGGGCCGAGATGGGGGAGGCGCGGAACCTGCCGGCGCTCGACAAGCTGCTGGATGCGCTGGCCGAGGCGGCCCGGCTGCCCAAGGCGGCGGAGTAGATGCGCCGCCGCGCCTCCCTGGCGACAGCCGCGGCCACGCTGGCGGCGCCTGCAGTTGCCCAGCCCGCGCGGGTCCCGCGGCTCGTCCCCAACGTGGACCTGCCGGTGCTGGACCCCGACCTGCTTCCGCCGTTGCACCGCGACCGCAACCTAGTTGTGGCCGTGAACGACCAGACCGGCGTCGCCCCCATCCTCAGCTTCAACAGCCTGCATGGGCCTTTCGACAACGCCGCCGTCCGCCGGGCCGTGGCTCCGGCCGCTCTGACCAGCAATCATCAGGACGGCCAAAAACGAAGGCCAGGAGGTTCTGGTATAACCAACTGGCTCAACCAACAAACCATTAGCTATGCGCCTTGGGCCGACGTTTTGCTCTAAGCGGCGCGACGGTTTCACGTCCAAGGGAGAAGACCGTGTCGCGCAAAGCGGAGCGTTTCTGGCCAAGTCTCAAGCGTCGCAGTTCCGGCCGGTGGCGGGCCGCGGCGGTCGCGTGCGCCGCCGCGGCCTTGTCTGCCATCCTGCCGTGCGCGGGCGCGAGGGCGGCAGAAGGGCTTGCGAACCTCCCCGCCGTCGCACCTGTCATGGACTGCGCCGCGGTGGCCAAGCTGGACCTCGCCGGCGCGACCGATGCCCTCGTCACCATCCAGTCCGCGACCGTCGTGACCGCTGGGGCGCCGGCGCCCTACTGCGCGGTGCAGGGGACCATCGCCCCGGCCGACACCTTCGTCATGCGCCTGCCGACGCAGGGCTGGACGCAACGCTACCTCCAGACCGGCTGCGGCGGCCTGTGCGGCACCGCCGCCATCAATTACACGGCGGCGGCGACCTGTCCGCCGGTCGCGGACGGCACGATCGCCAGCGCCACCACCGACATGGGCCACCAAGGCCAGCCGGACGGCTCCTGGGCGGCGGGCAACCCGCAGGCGCAGATTGACTTCGCCTACCGCGGCGTGCACGCCACAACGCAGGTCGCCCGCGCGATCATCGCCCAGTTCTACGGCAAGCAGCCCGCCTATTCCTACTTCGACGGCTGCTCCGACGGCGGGCGCGAGGCGCTGATGGAGGCGCAGCGGCATCCCGACGACTTCGACGGCATCGTCGCCGGGGCGCCCGCGAACGACCTGGTCGTGCAGAACACCGTCCACCACGCGTGGAACGTGCTCGCCAACCGGGACGCGAACGGCAATCCCATCCTGCTGGCCGGCAAGCTGCCCCTGATCCATGACGCCGTGGTGGCCGCGTGCGACCGGCTGGACGGCGTGGCGGACGGGCTGCTCGATGACCCGCGGCGCTGCCGCTTCGACCCGGCCAGCCTGGTGTGCGCGCCCGGCCAGGACCCGGCGACGTGCCTCACGGAGGCAGAGGCGGGCGTCGTCCGCCGGCTGCACGACGGCGCCACGGACGCGCAGGGCCGGCGCCTGGAGCAGAGGATTTCGCACGAATGGGGGTCGGAACTTGATTGGACGCTGTTCGTGCCGGCAGCATCCGGTCAAACGACGCTCAGCGAAGGCATCGCCCTGTCGTTCCTGCGTTACCTCGCCTACTTCAACGTCGCGAATCCCAACTACCAGTTGTCCGACTTCCAGTTCACCGTGCCCAACTTCCGGCAAACGGTGCAGACGTCCGTCTACATGGCGGCCACGGACCCGGACCTGCGCCCCTTCGCCGGGCACGGGGGCAAGCTGCTGCTGTGGCACGGGTGGGCTGACCAGCACATCACGCCGCAATCGACGCTGGAATACTACGAGGCCATGCGGGACACGATGGGAGCCGAGGCGGTTGGAAGCTTCGCCAGGCTTTATCTGTTCCCCGGCGTCGCGCATTGCGGGGGCGGACTGGGACCGGACACGTTCGACGCGCTCACGCCGGTGATGGCCTGGGTGGAAACCGGCACCGCACCCAGCGAAATCGTCGCGTCCAAGGTGGAGAACGGCGCCGTCACCCGCACGCGGCCGGTGTTCCCCTACCCGGCGGCGGCGCGCTACGCCGGCTCGGGCAGCACCGACGACGCGGCGAGCTTCGTCGCCGCCACGCCGCGGACGGAGCCGCCTGTCGATTACCGCTGGGTCGGCGCACCGCTCTATTCAAGCGGATACCAGGCCACGTGCCAGGCCGAAGGCTCGCAGCTCGTCTGCCAGTCCCCGCGCCCTGTTCTGGGCGATTAAGGACCTTGGGCCAGGCCGGATGCGCAGCGGAGGGCCGACGCCTCCGTCTCAGAGGGGTTTGCACGGCTGGGCACGCCGGCTTCACGCCAGAGCCGGACCAACGTTTGTCGGCA
Source organism: uncultured Acetobacteraceae bacterium (assembly GCA_964247405.1). Classification (GTDB taxonomy): domain Bacteria; phylum Pseudomonadota; class Alphaproteobacteria; order Acetobacterales; family Acetobacteraceae; genus CAHJXG01. The sequence continues at coordinate 4,750 of CAXTUQ010000060.1, read as the reverse complement.
TGATCGTCATTGACGTGGGAATAATACCCACAGATGTTGACCGGGTTGCCCTTTGGATTCGCACAAAGCGTTCGAGTCGAGAATGGCCGCGCGCTGCCGTTGCGCTGCCAAATCAATCGGCCCCGAGATCGTCGGCGGTCAAATTACAAAGGAAAATTGCCGAATGAACCCTGTATCACGCACCTTGGCCGGCCTGGTCATCGGGGTGGCATCGGCATCCGCCATGCCCGCCCGCGCGGACGAGGCGGCCAGCCACGCCATCCACGCCGCTCTTGCGCCCGTCCGCGCCGCGAACACGGCGGCGGTGGTGACGGCCGCCAACGCCTTCCTGGCGACGCTGGATGCGGCCGAGCTTGCCGAAACCGAGTACCCCTTCACGCTGTCCAACGCCGAGCACTGGTCCAACCTCCCCGGCGTCACCCGCAACGGCCCTAGCCTTGGCCCGGCGTCGGCCATGGGCACCACCGCCGGCACGGGGGGAATCGGCGGCGCTCCCACTGGCGGCACTCCCCCTGCCGGAGCCGGCGCGGGTGGCCCGCCTGCGGGCGGCGCCTTCGGTGGCGGCTCGACCGTGACCTTGCCGACGTTCACGATGAGCGATGCCCAGCGCGCCGCGGCGCTGGCCCTAGCCCAAGCCGCGCTCAGCCCAACCGGCTTCGCCGCGATGCAGCAGATCAGGGCGGCCGACGACGTGCTCGGGTCCACCGGCGCCGGGGGCTACGGTTCGGGCAACTACCACGTCGCGATCCTGGGCACGCCCTCGGCCACCGCGCCGTGGATGCTGCAGATCGGCGGCCACCACCTCGCCTACAACATCACCTACAATGCGGCCAAAGTCAGCGCGACGCCGGTGTTCCTCGGCGCCGAGCCGCCGAACTTCTCCGTGCTGTCCGACGGCACCACCGTGGTGACCGGCACCGTCAACGGCTCGACCCTGTATTTCGTCAACGGCCAGTCCACGGCCACGGCGCCGGGCGGGACAGTCGCGGCCACCGTCGCGCCGCTCGAAGCGCAGCGTTCGGCCGTTTACCATTTGCTGCAACTGGTCCAGGCGGACCCCAAGGCGGCTTCGGCTGCCAAGCTCAACCAGAGCTTCGACGACGTGACGGTGGGCGCCGCCAGCACGGGCAACGACACCGACTACCCCTTCAATCCCGCGACCGAGACCGCGCAGCTCTACCCCACGGGCACCACGGGCCGCGGCGTGCTGTTCACGGCGCTGACCCCGCAGGAGCAGGTCGCCGCCCTTGCCGCCATCGCCGCCTGGGTCAGGACGCAGAAGGACGACATTGCCGGGGAGCTGTTCCTCAACTACGTCAGCCCCGACGCGCTCGCGCAGACCTACGTCGCGTATTCGCCGGGGCAGGGCGGCACGGCCGACTTCGGCCCCAACCCCCTGCAGCAGGCCTCGCCGGTCAGCGCGGCGGGGTCGTATTTCCGCATCGACGGGCCGCGCCTGTGGATCGAGGCGGTGGTGCAGCAGGCGATCGTGTTCCGGGCCGAGAACTGGGTCCACTACCACACGCTGTGGCGCGACAAGACCGCCGACTACGGGGCCTGCTTCAGCAGCGGCGCCGACGCCCCCGCCTGCTGACCTTCTTCCGCTCCGCTCGCCGCGCCGGCCCCACCCTGGACAACCGGGAACGGCCGCGCGCCGGCGCCGAGAGCCTTTGATTGCTGAACCATGAAGGAAAGTTGTCGAATGAACCGCAGATCACGCCCCCTGGCCGGCTTGGCTCTCGCGTTGGCATCCGCCGCCGTCATGCCCGCCCGCGCGGACGAAGCCGCCAACCACGCCACCCACGCCGCACTCGCGAAAGTCCGCGCCGCGAACACGGCGGCGGTCGTGACGGCCGCCAACGCCTTTCTCGCAACGCTGGATGCGGCCCAGCTCGCCGAGACCGAGTACCCCTTCACGCTGACCAGCGCCGAGCGCTGGTCCAACCTTCCCGGCGTCACGCGCAACGGGCCGACCCTTGGCCCTGCGAGCACCACGAGCACCACCATCACCGCTCCCACCGGCTTTGGGCCTGGCGGGACCCCTCCCACCGGGGCCGGCGCAGGCGGCCCCGGCGGCCCGACCGTCACCTTGCCCACATTCGTGATGAACGACACCCAGCGCGCCGCGGCGCTGGCGCTGGCCCAGGCTGCGGTCAGCCAGGTCGGCTTTGCCGCGATGCAGACGGTCAGGGCGGCCGACGACGTGCTCGCGGCCGACGAAAACACTGGGCTGTTCGGCTCGGGCAACTACCACGTCGCGATCCTCGGCACCCCCTCGACCACAGCCCCCTGGATGCTGCAAATCGGCGGCCACCACCTCGCCTACAACATCACCTACAACGCGGTGAAGGTCAGCGCGACGCCGGTGTTCCTCGGCACCGAGCCGCCCAACTTTTCCGTGCTGTCCGACGGCACCACCGTGGTGGCCGGGACCACCGTCGATGGCTCGACCCTGTACTTCGTCAATGGCCAGTCCACCGCCACGGCCCCAGGCGGAGAGGTTTCGGCCACGGTCGCGCCGCTTGAGGCGCAGCGCTCGGCCGTCTCCAACGCCCTGCAGCTGATCCAAGCGGACGCCAACGTGGCCGCGGCCGCCAAGCTCGGCCAGAGCTTCGACGACGTGACCATGGGGTCCCGCGGCACCGGCAACAACGACGGCAACTACCCCTTCAATGCCGCGGTCGAGACCGACGAGCTTTACCCCACGGGCACGACGGGCCGCGGCGTGCTGTTCACGGCGCTCAACAGGCAGGAGCAGCTTGCCGTCGCCGCCGCCGTTGCCACCTGGGTCAGGACGCAGAAGGGTGACATCGCCGAGGAGCTGTTCCGGAGCTACGTCAGCCCGGACGCGCTCGCGCAGACCTACGTCGCCTACTCGCCGGGGCAGGGCGGCACGGCCGACTTCGGCCCTGATCCCCTCCAGCGCGCCTCCCTCGGCAACGCGGCCGGATCGTACTTCCGCGTCGATGGGCCACGCGTGTGGATCGAGGCGGTGGTGCAGACGTCGACCACGTTCAAGATCCAGAACTGGGTCCATTACCACACGCTTTGGCGCGACAAGACCGCCGACTACGGCGCCTGCTTCAGCAGCGGTGCCGACGCGCCCGCCTGCTGACCTTCTACGCCCTGACTGCCCGCGCCGTCCGCCCCGCTGCGGGCGGCGCGGCCTATCTCTTGGTGTTCCCATGCGCTTCCTCCTGACCTGCCTTGCCGGCCTTTTCCTCGCGTTGCCGGCGCGCGCCCACGAGATGCCCAAGTCGGCGGTGTTCCTGGATTTCCGGTCGCAACGGATCGAGGCGGAGATGCGGCTGCCCATCGATCGGCTGCAGGTCGCGCTGCGGCACGACGGAACGGGGGAGGACGCCCCGGACGCCGCCGCCATGCTCGGCCCGGCCCGGGTGCGCGTCGCGGCTTACGTCCTGGGCCATGTGCAGGCCGAAACCCGCGCGGGCGCGCCCTGGTCGGTGCGGCTGCTCGGCTTTGAGGAAGAAGCGCCCGATGAGGGCAAGGCCTTCGTGGCGCGGCTCGCGCTGACGCCGCCCGCCGGGGCGCCGGCGGACGTGGTCCGGCTGCATTACGACGTCATCACCCGCGAGCTGGTGACGCACACGGCTCTGGTGTCCGTCCGCACCGACTGGCGGAGCGGCGTCGCCGCAAGCGCGCCGAACCTGGTGGGTGCCATGGGCGCGCGCCGCACCGACCTGCTGGTGGACCGCTCGGGCGGCAGCGCGTGGCGCGGGTTCCGCAAGATTTTCGCGCTCGGGGTGGACCACATCGCGGACGGGACGGACCACCTGCTGTTCCTGCTCACGCTGCTGCTGCCCGCGCCGCTGCTCGCCGCGGGGGGCCGCTGGGCCGGCCCCGGCACGCCGGGCCGCAGCGTGCTGCGGGTGGCCAAGATCGTGACCGCGTTCACGGTCGGCCATTCCCTGACCCTGCTGCTTGGCGCCCTGGAAGTCGTGCGCGTGCCGGAACCTCCGATCGAGATCCTGATCGCGGTCTCGATCCTGGTCTCGGCCGTGCACGCGCTGCGTCCGATCTTTCCCGGGCGCGAGTTCGTCGTCGCGGGCGCCTTCGGCCTCGTGCACGGCCTCGCCTTTGCAACCGTGATCTCCGAGCTTGGCCTGGACCGCTGGGGCATGGCCTTGGGCATCCTCGGATTCAATCTCGGCATCGAGGCGATGCAGCTTGCGGTGGTGCTCGCCACCATGCCCTGGCTGCTGCTGCTGAGCACGACACGCGCCTACCCGGTTGTCCGGGTGCTCGGCGCCGGCTTCGCCGCCGTGGCGGCCGCGGGCTGGACGGCGGAGCGGGCGCTGGGCTGGGCCAACCCGGTCGACGCCGTCGTGAACGCCCTCGCCGCGCACGCACTCTGGGTTGTGGCCCTGCTCGCCGCCGCGGCCGTCCTCGCCAAGGTCGCGCAAGCCATATCGCAGCAGCGCGGTGTCGCACGTAAGCCGAGAGGCACACCGCCACTGCTGTCCGGGCGGCTCTGATGCCGATCGGAGAGGCCTCGGTCGGCATGGGCGTATACGGGTGTAGGACGAAGTACAGGGCGGGGGCAGCACGCCGCGCGCCGACAGGTGCCGCACAGCTATGATCCGCTCCGTGTCCGCCGCTCCCGCCATGGTTCTGGCGCTCGCAGGCATCATCGCCTGGGAGTGTCTCGACGCGCCCCTGGCGGATGCCCCGCTGCCGCCGCCTCGGCTGGTGGCCGACGTGCCGAGCAGCCATCCAGAAGCGTCCGAGG
>CAXTUQ010000059.1:0-16192 GCA_964247405.1 uncultured Acetobacteraceae bacterium | reverse complement strand
CCGAGTTCCTGCAGGCGGACACGGCCGACCTGCTGGCCGACGCGCTGTGCGGCAGCCCGCCGCGGGACGGTGGGCGCCGGCTCAGGCGCTTGGTCGAACGGGATCTGGCGGCGCACCGCATGTATGGCGTCGTCGAGGCCCGGCTGCGCAGCGCCATGCGTGCGGCGCATTGGCTGGCCGGCGGGCTGAACAAGCGCCATGTCCATGCGCCCCGCCCGTGGAACCGGCGCGCGCCCGGCGGGGGTTGCGTGATCGCGTTGGTCGGCGTGGCCGCGGTGCGGGCCTGGCTGGGCGGCGAGATCGACACGGTGCCGATCTATTTCGGCACCGGGGACGGCCGCCCCTCGCTGCTGCTGCTGCCGCTCAAGCTCGCCGTGCCGCTGTTCACCGGGCTGTTCCCGCGGAAGCCCCGGGGGTCGTCGCATGGCGCCGTGTCCACGGAAGCGCCGGGCCGGCTGCATGGCGTGCTCCTGGCCGTCTGGTCCACGGTGCTTGCGATGGAAAAGCGCAGCAAGCTGCTTGCCGCGCATCGCGGCAGCGCGCGCGGCCTGGTCGTCGTCGCCGACCGCTACCCGCAGGACGAGGACGCCGGCTACAACGACGGGCCGCTGCTGCCGCGCCTCCCCCGCGTGCCCCGTTGGCTGCGGCGGTTCGAGGCGGGCGCCTACGCGCTGGCCCGCACGCTGCCGCCTGACCTCGTGGTCAAGCTGGACGCGCCGCCCGAAATCCTGGCGCAGCGCGAGCCGGACATGGACCGCGGCGGCATCCGCGAGCGCGCCGAGGCCCTGCGGCGCCTCGGTTTCCCCGGCGCCCAGGTGGTGCGCGTGGATGCGGCGCAGCCGCTCGCCGACGTGATCCGCGCGGTCAAGGGCGCGATCTGGAGCGTGCTTTGAGCGGGCATCGGGAGATTGCAGCATGATCGTCGAGCTGTTCGGGCCGCCCGGGGTCGGCAAGACCACCTTCGCATCCGCGCTCACCGCCTTCCTGCGGGAGCGCGGCCAGCCCGTGGCCTCCCTCATGAGCTATCGCCCGGCCGAGCAGGCGCACGCTTCGGCCGCTCCGCTGCGGCGCCTGGCCCGGCCGCTGGCGGAGACGCTGGCGATGGCGGGCCACCTGATGGGCCATTCCAGCGATGCCGAAGCGACGGCAAAGCTCATGCGGCTGCTGCCGGCGCGGGACCTCCTGTGGGCGGTCAGGCTGCGCCAGTACTTGTGGCGGCTGTTCCGCGTTTGGGATGCCGCCGCCTTGTCCCCCGATGTCGTCGTGTTCGACCAGGCATTCGTCCAGGCGGTGTGCTCCCTGGCGTTGCTGGCCCGGGCGCCGGAAGGGGCGCGCATCGGGCGCGCCCTGGACGCGATCCCGAAGGCCGACCTGCTGATCCAGCTCGACGCGCCGGGGGACATCCTGGCGGCGCGGCTCGTCCGGCGTCAGCAGCATCAGGGCCGGGTCGAGCGGCTGCTGGAGCTTGACCTGCAGACCAACCTGGCTTTCGTCGAGGTGATCGGCGACATGCAGGCGCGGCTGCGCGCACGGGGCCGCCCTCCCCTGCGCCTGGAGTGCGCCGACCAGCAAACGCTTCAAGCCGGCGTGGAGACGGCCGGCGCCGCCGTCCTGGCCCAGCGTCCGGCGATGCGCCCGGCCTTATCGGCCTTTGGCCCGCAGACGGCCCGGCGGTCGGAACATGCCTGACGCGCCGCACAGCGGTGACGCGCTCAGCCGGCGGCTTGCCCATGGCAGCATCGTCGCGTTCGCCATCCACGTCTGCGGCGCCGGGCTGACGTACTGCTCGCAGCTCCTGATCGCCCGCGCCATCGGCGCCGAGGGCTTCGGCATCTACGCCTACGTCTTCGCTTGGATGACGATGCTGGCCTACCTGGCCGTGCTGGGCTTCGACGTTTCCTTGCTGCGCTTCATCCCAGACTACCAGGCGCGTGGCGATTGGCCGCTGCTCCGGGGCGTCATCCGCCATGCCGAGCGTTGGGCGGCCACGGCCGGGCTGGCGGTGGCGCTGGCCGGCGTCGCCGTCGTCGAAGCCTGGGGGCGCGCGCTGTCGCCCGACCTGACGAACACGTTCCTCGCCGGATTCGCCTTGGTGCCGGTCCTGGCGCTGCTTTGGGTCCGTTCCGCCACCGTGCGGGCATTTGGCGGGGTCGCGACGGCCTATGCGCCGGACCGGATCGTGCGCGACGGGCTGCTGCTCGGCATGGTCGGGCTGGTCGCCTTCGGCCTTGGACGGCGCATCGACGCCCCCCTCGCGATGCTGGGCACGCTGCTGAGCGCGCTGGCAGGCCTGGGGCTTGTGAGCCTGGCGCGGCATCGGCACATGCCCCGAGCGGCCATCGAGGCCCCAGCGGCTTCTGCCGGCCGCATCTGGGCCGCGACCGCGCTGCCGCTGGTTGTCATCGGCGTTGCGGGCGTCGCGGTGAACCGGACGGGCGTGATGCTGCTCGGCTGGGCCGGCCAGACCACGGAGGCGGGGGTTTACGCGATGGCGTTCAACATCGCCTTCCTCGTCGTGCTGCCGCGGACAGCGGTCAACGCGCTGTTCGCCCCGGCCATCGCCGGGCTGTTTGCCCGAAGGGACATGACGGCGTTCCAGGCGCTGGCCACCAAGACCTCCGTGTGGACCTTGCTCAGCGCCGCCGGCATCGCCCTGCCGCTGGCGCTGCTGGCGGACCCCCTGATGCGCTGGTTCGGCCGGGACTTCAGCGCGGGCGTGCCGGCGTTGCGGCTGCTCCTGCTGGGCCAGGTGGTCGCGGCCGGGGCCGGGTCGCAGTTGTTCCTGCTGACGATGACCGGCCATGAGCGCAGCGCCGCCGTGCTGATGCTGGCGAACGCCGTCGTCAACGCCGTGCTTTGCGCCGTGCTGATCCATTGCTTTGGGCTGACCGGCGCCGCGGTCGGTGCGACCGGCTCCATCGTGCTTTGGAACGCGGCGATGGCGCTGCTGATCAAGCGGCTGCTGCGCGTGACGGCAAGCGCCCTCCCGGCATTCCGCCTTCCGGTTGCCGGGAAGGCGCCGGGCGTCGGGGTGCGCCCGGTATGACCGCGCTGCGCGCATCGGCCGGAAGCGGGCAGGGGCCGGTCGGCATCGCCGGGCTGTCCCTGGTCGAGGACATGCTGCTTTCGCTTGGCATGCTGCTGGCGACGGCATCGCAGCTTCGCCTGGGCGACCTGCCGATCGGGCCGGGCGAAGCGTGCCTGGTCCTCTGGCTCATCCTTGTTCCCGGACGGCTCGGTCCGTCGCTCACGCCCGCCTTGTCGCGGATGCTGACCTTCTGGACGCTGTTCTTGTTCGCCCAAAGCCTGGGTTTCCTCACCGGGCTGTTCGTCGGCGAGCGATACGACCTGCGCTGGCTGCTGCACGACGCGATGGCCTACCCGCTGCTGATGGCCGTCGGCTGCCTGAGCGTCGCCGGTCCCGACGCATCCGACCGCTTGCGGCGGGTCGCCTGGCTGCTGACGGCGTTCGGCGCCGCGTCCCTGGCGTTCCAGCTCGCGATTGGCTGGAAGCTCCTCGATGTCCCGATGATCCAACCCTGGTTTTGGGAGCGGTTCCGCGGCTGGTCGGCCAACCCCAACCAGCTCGCGCTGCTGTGCGTGGTGCTCGGGCTCTTGGCGCTTCACCTGGCAGACACGGCGACCCGGCCCAGCGGCCGTGTGGTCGCGGCCTGCTGCATGATCCTGTCCCTGTATGTCGGCCGGATGACCGGAAGCGACACCTTCACCTTGGCGATGGTCGTGTCCGGGCCGGTTTTCGTGGCCGTGAAGCTGCGGGCATGGCTGCTTCGGCCGGGCCGGCGGCTGACCCTCCATTCGGCATTCGCGGGCGTCCTCGTGCTCGGCCTGCCTTTGATGCTGGTTTCGCTCATGCCTGCCGCTGTCACGGTGGGCGCGGACGCCGAAAGCGTCACCCGGGACCTGGCGAAGAACGGCGGCCGGGAGTTGCGGCAGGAGTCTGACCTGCGCTTCTCCCTCTGGACGGAAGCCATGCAGTTGGGTGTCGCAACCAGCTTCCTCGGCTTGGGTCCCGGTCCGCACCTCGAAATCCCCACGTCGATCCTGGCGGCGAGAAGCAAGACGAAAGACCAGCCCGAGAATTTGGAGCATCCGCAGTTGTCCACTGCGCCGAACTTCGAGGCGCATAATTCCTTTCTGGATTTGCTGACCCAAGGCGGGGTGATCGCCGTCCTGAGCCTCCTTTGGATAATGATCGTCTCCGCTTGGCTGGCCTGTCGCGCGCGGCTGGCAGGGCTGACGACGTTGATCTGCGGCCTCGGCGTGTTCTGCATGACCGGGCTGATCATCCGCCATCCCATCTTCTGGTTCGCCGTCGCCCTCTGCTTGGCGGCCGGAGATGCGACGGACCGCGTCGTTGCCGTCCGAAACATCTTTCCCAGCAAGTCAAGCAGCAGGCCGTGAGGGAAAAGGGACAGAGCATGGCCCGTATATCCAATGCTCAGTTTGGAGGCGTTTATATGGAAATGCGCAACATCGACGAGCGGACCGTCAGCTCGTTTGGCCAGGAATGGTCCACTTACGACCAAAGCCGCCTTCCCGACGATGAAAAGACCGCACGGCGCTTCGAGGAGTATTTCGCGATCTTCCCATGGGCGTCGCTGCCCGACCAGCCGGTCGGCGCCGATGTCGGGTGCGGCAGCGGCCGTTGGGCGCTCCGGGTCGCGCCCAGGGTCGGCGCCCTGCACTGCATCGACGCGAGCGAGGACGCGCTCCAGGTCGCCCGCCGCAACCTCGCCGGCCAGCCCAACTGCCGGCTCCATCACGCCAGCGTCGCAGCCATTCCCCTTTCGCCCGGCAGCATGGATTTCTGCTACTCGCTTGGCGTCCTGCATCACATCCCGGACACCATGGCGGGCATCGAGGCCTGCGTTGCGCTGCTGAAGCCCGGCGCGCCGTTCTTGCTCTACCTGTATTACGCCCTGGATGGACGGCCCCCGTGGTTCCGCGCGATCTGGAAGGGGACAGACGTCGTCCGGCGCGGCATCGCCCGGCTTCCATTCTGGCCGAAGCGGGCGTTTACGGAGCTGATTGCGGTCTCGGTCTATTGGCCGGTCGCCAGGCTCTGCCGCGTGGTCGAGCGCCTGGGCCGTGATCCCGCCGGGCTGCCGCTCAGTTGGTATCGCGACAAGAGCTTGTACATCATGCGCACCAACGCCTTTGACCGGTTCGCCACGCCGCTCGAGCAGCGATTCTCCCGCGCCCAGATTGCGGCGATGATGCGCAAGGCAGGGCTGGAAGGTATTCGGTTCTCAGAGAACCCTCCGTTCTGGTGCGCCGTTGGCCGCCGGGCCTTGCCGCATTCCGACGACATTGACTTGTGAGGAGGCCATGACAAGAACAGCATCGGCGGGTTCCGCGCTGCGGTCCGCTGCGATTGCAGGCCTTGCGTTCGCAGCTTTGCTTTCGCTGGCCCATGCTCAAGGCATCCCGGACCCATCGGCCAAGCCGCTCCACTACGCTGCGAATGGCAATTTCGACGGCCAGGGCAACTATCTGCTGCGCGGGACCGGATTCAACCTGGCGGATGTCAGCAACGTCGGCGAGCTGCAGTCATTGGAGGCTGGCGAAAAAGGGCTCGCGTGGATCGGGCAGTGCAACGGGGCGGATGAACGCTTCCGAAGCACGGTGCAGCCGTACATCGGCCATCCGAAGATCTTCGGCTTCTTCCTTATGGACAATCCGGACCCGCGGGGGGTCCTCGAAGCTGGCCGGCCGCCGTCCTGTACGCCTGAAAATCTCAAAGCCGAGTCGGATTGGATTCACGACCGGATGCCCGCCGCCAAGACATTCATTGTCCTGATGAACCTCTCGACATCCAGGACGCCATCATTCGAGCATACCTACACCCCTGACAACTCGCACATCGACCTGTTCGGCATCGATCCCTATCCGTGCCGGACGGAGTTGCCGGACTGTGATTACGACATGATCGACCGCTACGTCGCGGCGGCCCAGTCCTGGGGCATCCCATACAGCCAAATGGTTCCGTTCTACCAATCCTTTGGCGGCGGGGACTGGAACGATGGGGATGGCGGCAAGTACCTGATGCCGACCGTCGAGCAGACGGTCAACATGCTCGCCCGTTGGAAGGAGCATGTCGCGGCACCCGAATTCGACGCTGCTTACAGTTGGGGATCGCAACGGTCTGACATCGCGCTCGGGAGCGAGCTGGACTTGCAGGACGTCTTTTCGGCCCATAACCGCGCGAGCCAGTAAGCGCCACAACCGACAGGAACGCTGCGCCAACCAACCAGAGTCAGAAGCCAACCCTCCACATACCCAAAACAGGATCGTGTATCGTGGCAAGAACAATAAATAATTCGAGTGGCCCGGTGGTCCTCACCAGTGCCGACAACCCGCTGACCATCACCAGTTCCGGCCAAGTCAGCGCAACAGCCGCCGGGACCGATGCCATCAGCGGAGGGAGCGGCACCCAGTGGACCGTCAACAACGCCGGCACCGTCTCGTCGGCCAGCCAATCTGGCGTGTCCTTCACCAGCTTTGGCACCGTCAACAATTCCGGCGCCATCTCCGGCACCGACGCGGTTTACCTGCAGACGGGCGGCGTTGCCACGAACGCGGCGGGCGCCACCATCTCCGGCAGCAGCAGCGGAATCCGTGTGACGCACGGCAACGGCACGGTTTCCAACGACGGCGGCGTGACCGGCCCGGGCAACTACGCGGTGACGCTGGACGGCGGCGGCTCCGTCAAGAACACCGGCTCGCTCGTCGGCGGGGAGGACGGGGTCCGCATCATGGGCGCTTTGGGCACGGTGGCGAACTCCGGCCTGATCAAGGCCACGGTTGACGACGGCATCGGCATCTTCGCGGGCGGCAGCGTCACGAACGACGCCGGCGGAACCATCGCCGGCGCCGGAGCCGGCGGGGCCGGCATCTTCATCACAGGCGGGTCCGGGACCGTCACGAACTCCGGCAGCATCGCCAATGCCGACCATCTCGGCATCCTTTTGACATCAGGCGACGTGACGAACACGTCGACCGGGTCCATCACGGGCAGCATCGCCGCGGTATCGGTCAACCTGGGCTTTGGAACCCTTGCGAACGACGGCAGCGTCATCTCGACGGCGCCGAGCGGCGCCGGCGTTGATTTCGAAGCTGGCGGCCGCGTCGTGAACACCGGGAACGGCTCTGTTTCCGGAGGGAATTTCGGGATCTTCATCAGCGGTGGAAACGGGGACGTCACGAACAGCGGCAAGATCGGCGGCACGACCTATGACGGCGTCATCCTGGTGCGTGGCGGCAGCGTCGCGAACCAGGCGGGCGGGACCATCTCGGGCGGCAGCAACGGCGTTTACCTGGCCGTCACGGCAAGCGTCACGAACGGCGGCAGCCTGACCGGGGCAGGGACCGGCGCCGATTTCGAGGGGGGCGGCACGTTCACCAACGACCCCGGCGGCTCGGTGTCCGGCGGCGATTTCGGCATCTTCGCAACTGGCGGACCCGGCACCGTGACCAACCGCGGCAGCATCGCCGGCCTGCACGGCGTGGCCCTCCAGGCCGGCGGCGCCGTCGTGAACGCGGCCAACGCCGTGATCCAGGGCGGAACCGCCGGCGTGCTCACCCAAGGCAGCCGGGCCACGCTGACGAACGACGGCACCGTCAAGGCAACGTCCCAGGGCGGTGCAGGCGCAGACGTCGAGGGCGGCGGCGACATCACGAACGATGCCGGCTCCTCCCTGTCGGGAAGCGCCTATGGCATTTTCCTGACCGGCGGCTCCGGGACGGTCAGCAACGCCGGGTCGATCTCCGGATCGGTGTATTCCGTCAAGTTCTCGGACACCGGCACCAACCGTCTGGTGGTCGAGCCCTCTGCGACGTTCTTTGGTGCGGTCGGCGGCGGGACGGCAAGCAGCAGCACGATGGAGCTGGCCGGCGGCACAGGGTCGATTGCCGGCCTGTCCGGCGGGTCCGGCACCGTCACGCAAAACGGTCAGAGCTGGCTGTTCACGCAGTTCGGATCGCTGGTCTTCGACGCGGGCAGCAACTGGACGCTGGACGGCACGGACACCGCGCCCACCATCGGCAACAACGGTTCGCTCGACGTCAAGGGATCGTTGGCCATAACGGCAGCCATTGATCCCGCCAGCGCCGGCCTGTTCAAGATCGACGGCACCGCGACGCTGGAGGTTGCCTCAGTGCTCGGCGGCGGCACGCAGATGCAGTTCCTGTCCAACAGCCGCCTGGTGATCGACCAGGCTGGATCGTTCGGGACCGGCGTCGCGAGCGCATCCTATGCGGGACCGTTGCTGGAGGATTTCGGTTCCGGCGACACCATCGACATCAAGGACTTCAGCGCGACTGGAAGCACGTTCGCCTACAACGACGCCACTGGGACGCTGCAGCTCTCAAACAGCGCGTCACAGGCCGCGACCCTGCAATTCCAACAATCCAGCATAGGGAGTGGAACGTTCCAGGTGGCTGGAGACGGTGCGAGCGGCAGCTTGGTCACGCGCGTCTGAGGCGCGGCAGCATCGGCGCCATCGCCCTAGTCAAAGCAGGGCATACCAGGTGTTCCTGATCCATAGTTTGATAAGGTAAATCACAAAAAATTGATAATCTTCCAAGCTGGAATTGTGACACTCACGTGGCAAACGTGTAATGTAAAACCAATCAGAACAAATAAGAGACCGAGTTTCATTAATGATCAGCGCTTTGAACATGCGCCAGCCCTTGGCCATGCTTTCCTAAAAAAGAAGTTTGGTGGTGCTGCGGCACGTTCCTGCATGGCATTGTGATGCCCGCGTCCGAACTCGATGGGATCGTGCAAACGATGGACGGCCAGATCAACTACACGTTCGGGACCCACTCTTCGGTGGATGGCATCGGATCAGATCCAGTCACCCACGCTTCCGCTGATACAAAGTTCCTGGTCGTCGTTGAGCGGCAGGAGTTCGTCCGGGGCTGCCTCGCCTCCTGGATCAAGATGTTCTGCCAAGAGTTCGGCATGTCAAGCGTCGCTGACGCCACCGCACCATCGTCCGAAGTGGTTCTGAAACGGGCCGATGTCGTCATCTTCCACGTCAGCGGCGCGATGCTGGCAGAAACGTGGCTGGAAAGCCAAGTCGCGTGGCTGCGTGCCAACTGGCGTGACGTGCCGATCGTCGCGATCATCGATCCCGACAAAGCCAGGCCCATTGCAGAGATCGTGGCGCGGTTCCACCTGCAGGGGTACATCCCGACATCGAGCAGCATGGGAGTGGCCGCCGCGGTGTTGCGCCTGATCGCTGCCGGCGGCACCTATATCCCGGAAAGCCGTGATGGAGGGGCGCTGCCGATTCCCGCGGCTCAAGTGCCTCGGACGTCGCAAGCAGCGCGCGTCGCCGGGCTGACGCCGCGAGAATGTGTCGTGCTGGAGCTTCTGGAGCGCGGCATGTCGAACAAGATCATCGCATACCGGTTGAGCCTGTCGCAAAGCACGGTCAAGGCGCACGTCCATAACATCATATCCAAGTTCAAGGTGCACAATCGCACAGAAGCGGCCGTCGCATCGCACCAGTTGCAACCGCCGTCAGCACCGTGAGGCCTTGGGCGCTGCTGCAGGAATAGGAGCAAGGCGGGGCTATCCCATCCTGGGCGACGGTGGGTCAGGCCACGACCTTATGCTGGGCGCGGATCGTCTGCAGGCAGCCTGCTTTGGTCGATTCGCCCAGCGATCTGTCGGAGCAGCCTCAGTGTTTCATCTGCCAGCGCCCGAGTGAGGATCTCAGCCGGCATCTCCCGACACAGTGCCGCCGCTTGTCCCGCCCAAAGCGGGGTGAAGTCGGTGCTGCCCCGCTCCTCTGCTTTGGCGCGCAGGGGTGCCAGGGCTGCCATGGGCCGCGGGAAGTCCGGTATCGCGCCCAGGATCGGGCCGACTTCGCGGGCCACCCGGCTGACCAGGGCACGCGCCGACCGCCCCGTGAATACGTTGGTCAACACCGTCGCGGCCGCGCCCGGTCCTCGCAACGCCCGGCGATACAAAAGAGGTGTCGCCGCCTCGGGACAAAGCAGAAAGGCGGTGCCCATCTGCACCCCCGACGCGCCAAGCGCGAGGGCTGCACCGATCGTGCGAGCGTCGGCAATCCCGCCGGCGGCGATGACCGGCACATCGACGGCATCAACAACCTGCGGCACCAGGGCAAGCGTGCCCGGCTGGTGCGCCGCCTCGGCATCCACATCCGTGGCCAGGAACGTGCCGCGGTGGCCGCCGGCCTCGATGCCTTGGGCGATGATGGCGTCGGCGCCCCGCTTCTCCAGCCAGCGCGCCTCCTCGACCGTCGTCGCCGACGACAGCACGCGGCATCCGGCCGCCTTGACACGGGCCAGCAAGGACGGTTCCGGCATGCCGAAATGGAAGCTGACGACTTCCGGCCGGACGGCCTCGACGACCGTGCACATGGCATCGTCAAAGGGTGGGAAATCCATGCGCGGAGCCGGGAGCGAAGGGTCAAGCCCGAGTTCGCGGTAGTAGGGTTCCAAGCGTTCCAACCAAGCCTGCTCGCGCTGCGGGTCAGGCCGAGCCGGGGCGTGGCAGAAGAAGTTGACGTTGACGGGCCTCCTGGTCAGCGACCGCAGCCTCTCGACCGCCTGCATCGCGAGTTGCGGCGGCATTGCGGCGCACCCGATCGAGCCCAGGCCGCCGGCTTCGCACACAGCCGCCGCCAGTTCGACCGTGCCAAGACCAGCCATGGGGGCCAGAACGAGCGGGTGGTCGATTTGCAGGAGGTCGGCCAGGCGACGGTCGGGCCACGCTGCCTCTGCTCGGCGCCGCAGATGCTTCGATGCGGCAGCGGAAAGCTCCTCGTCCGGCCGTGAACCGTCATGCGCCAGAGTGGTGCTCACGTCGGGCATGAGATGCTCCTCCAAAGGGATTACGCCAGCCGCCGGTCACCAGCAGCCGGCATGCGCGCCGCCATCGACATGCAAAACCTCGCCCGTCACGAAGGCGGCATTCTCAAGGTATAGGACAGCATCGACGACCTCGCCCACCGTTCCCATCCGGCCCATCGGATGCAGGCCGGCAAGGAACCCGTGCGCTTCGGGCGGATGCATCGGCGTCTTGATCGCGCCGGGCGAGACAGCGTTCACCCGGATGCCCCGGCTGGCGTATTCGATCGCGAGCGAGCGCGTGACGGCGTTGAGGCCGCCTTTGGTCAGCGCGGCGAGGGCTGCCGGGACCGACGCCATCGGCTGGTCGGCGATCGACGCCGTGACGTTGACGATGTGGCCCGACCCGGCGCGCAGCATCTGGGACGCCACCCTCTGCGAGACATGAAAGAAACCGGCCAGGTTCACGGCCACCATCGTCATGAAGTCGGCCTCGGCATAATCGGCGAACGGCTTGGGAATGAACACGCCGGCGTTGTTGACCAGCGTGTCGATCCGGCCAAAACGCTCGATGGCTGTCCCGACGATTCGTTCGGCTATCTCTGGAAAGGCGATGTCCCCGGCGACAGCCAGTATGCCGGGGTCGTCGGCATGATCGCCCGCATCGATGGAGCGCGAGTTGGCGACGACGTTGTAGCCGATCTCGCGAAAGCCTTTCACCAGGCTGCCGCCGATCCCGCGTGAAGCGCCTGTGACGATGGCGACCTTCGAGGCCATGGCTTTCCCTTCCAGAGCCGTCCGGCCCGCTTCCAGGTCAGGACCATGGCCCTCACCCGTCGTTCGGGCTAGACGGCCTGGACCGGACCTTGCTTTCGGATTGGCCGAACGATGCTGAAGCTTGATGGGATTGCGACCTTCGTAGCCGTCGCCGAAGCTGGCTCGATCAGCGAGGCGGCAAGGCGGCTGCGCCTGTCGAAGTCGGTGGTCAGCGAGCGTCTGGCTGACCTGGAACGGGACCTGGGCACCACGCTCGTGCACCGTACGACGCGCGGGTTGTCGTTGACGGACGACGGCACGGCCTTCCTCGAACGGGCAACCCGGATCGGGCATGACGTCGCAGACGCCGTCACGGACATGGCGGAACGACGGGGCACGCTCTCGGGACCGCTGCGCCTCTCGGCGCCGGTCTCCCTGGGGCGCATGCATCTCGGCCCCGCCCTTTACCCGTTCCTGGTGAAGCACCCGCGCATCGAGCTGACGCTTGAACTCAACGACCGGCGGGTGGACGCCGCCGCCGAGGGCTATGACGCCGTCGTGCGGCATGGGCCGCTTGAGGACACGCGCCTGATGGTGTGGCGCCTCGCCGTCAGTCAACGCGTGCTCGTGGCGTCTCCCGACTACCTCGCCCGCCATGGCACGCCGTCGTCGGTGGCGGAGTTGCAGCGGCATCGCGCCATCCACTACACCAATCGCGGCGGCGCGGACTGGCGCTTCCGGACCTCCGACGGCGTCGATGTCGTCCAAGGCTTGCCCGGGCTGCGCGTGAACAACGGCGACATGATGCGCGATGCCGCCATGGCCGGTGTCGGCATCGCACTTCTGCCAAGCTTCATCATCGGCGCTGCGGTCAAGGCCGGTGCGCTGACCGTCATCGAAATCGGCGCAGCTGCAGAGGCCGAGTTCATCTACATGGCTCATCCCGAGGGACGGCATCCCTCCGCCAAGCTCCGCGCGGTCGCGGAATGCCTGCGGGAAGCACTGGCGGCGCCGTCGAACTGAGACGCGCCGGGTCCGCTTCCTACCCAGGGCAGCGAGCACACGCCCGTCATCACCAATGAAAGGCTCAAGCGCGCACGCGAGGGGGGGCGGCAAGGGCCGTTCCGGCAATCCGCCGAGCACTCGACGGACGTGCTCTTACCGCATCGTGCGGTGCCACGGCGCCGCGCGCTGGATACGCAACACGTACTTTCCTGTCCGCGACGAGGCGGGACAGGTGCATCGCGTCGCAGGCATTGCGCAGGACATCACGCAGCATGACGGGTCGCTGGTCCATGTCGTCGATGGTGGCCAGGGTTCACGGCAGTCGCTCATGCCGGTCTTGCGGGGCGCCGGCTACGAGGTGAAGACGCTCGCGTCCGTGCGTGCCTTCCTTGAGGCCGCGCCGGTGCTCGTGTCCGGCTGCGTGGTGATCGACATCCGGGCGCCCGAGGCGGGCGGCCTCGCGGTCCCGAAGGAGCTGAAGGCCCGGCGGATCGGCCTGCCCGTGATCGTGGTCGCCGAACAAGGCCGAGGATTACCTGGTCTGCTGCCGGTTCGAGTCCGGAGGCGTCCAACCGGACGCCGTAGCACCCCTCGCCAACACATGCCCGCCGGATCATTTCGACACGAGGCGGGCTATGACCAGCTACCTGAACATCTTCTCGCGACGCGCTGCTGCGGCCACGGCCCAGGCGCTGCCGATCCCCGGCGCCGTGCCGAACTCGGCTGGCGGGCACGCCTTTGCCGTCGATGACTGGGATCCTCGGGGCGGAGGGCGGCAGCTACTACGCTAGCGAGCGTCCGCTCGCGCGCGACAACGCCGGGGCGGTGCTGCGCGCGGTCGCGGCCGATGGCTCGCGCGCCGTTTCGCGCATGGCCGCGGTCAGCGAGGCCGGCCGCGCGCCGAAAAACAGACCGGCCCTGTTCGCGCTCGCCCTGGCAACGTCGGCTTCTTGGCGCTGCGCACCTACGCGCAGGGCCGGGCGGCCGTGGCGGTCTGCAGTGGGAGCCGGTGCAGCCGGTGATCGACGCGCTGAACGCGGCCTTCTGCACCGCGTTCCCGGCGGTCGAGCCGACGGGGCAACGACTGCTGCTGGCGCTCGACGTATCGGGGCCGATGGCGGCGGGCCGCGTGGCTGGGTCGTCGCTGACGCCGCGCGAGGCGTCGGCGGCGATGACGCCGTGATCGTCGAGGGGGTGGACAGCCCGGCCGCGCAGGCGGCGCTGTATTCCACGGTCCACGGCGCCGGGCGGCTGTTCGGGCGCATGCAGGCCAAGCGGTTGTTCACCCGCGCGCAGATGGACGCGTGGCTGACCGAGCGCGGCGTGCTGCTGGCCGGCGGCGGCCTGGACGAAAGCCCGATGGCCTACCGCCGTCTGCCCGACGTGCTGGCGCAGCACGCCGGCACCGTGCGGGTGCAGCACAGACTCAGGCCGTTCGCGGTGGCCATGGCCGGGGACGGCGAGTTCGATCCTTTCAAGGATTGAGCGCCGGCCCGGTGAGGCGGAGCGAGGACCCGTGGCGACCGATGGCGAAACGGCAGCGGCAAGGCGCGCGGGCGCAAGCTGTCCGACGGCCCTTGCCGCGCTGCGCGCCGGATAGGAGGAGCAAACGCGATGACATCGGCGATCTTCCCGCATCATGCCGCGCGCGGCTGCTGCGGCCACGGTGGGCCAAATCCGGCTGCCAAACCGGCTTATCCCTCGTAAGACCCTGGGCTTGCCACAGGCTTGCAAAGGTGCAAGCAACCGGGGGCGTTCACGTCCGAGGCACGTCATGACGGTTCAAAGCGGGGCATCCCCAAGCGCGGCATTCAAAAGCGGCCGGCACTTCCTGCAAATCCCGGGGCCAAGCAACGTGCCCGACCGCATCCTGCGCGCCATCGACCGGCCCACCATCGATCACCGCGGCCCGGAGTTCGGCCGGCTGGGCCGCGCCGTGCTGGCGGGCTGCCAGGCGGTGTTCGGCACGGCGGGTCCGGTGATCATCTTCCCGGCGTCCGGCACCGGCGCGTGGGAAGCGGCCATTGTCAACACGCTGGCCCGCGGCGACCGGGTGCTGATGTATGAGACCGGTCAGTTCGCCTCCCTGTGGCGCGCGATGGCCGGGCGGTTCGGGCTGCAGGTCGATTGGGTGCCCGGCGACTGGCGGCGCGGCGTCGATCCCGTGGACGTGGAGGCCCGGCTGCGCGCCGACCCGGACCGCAGCATCCGCGCGGTCATGGTGGTGCACAACGAAACCTCCACCGGCGTCACCAGCCGCATCCCCGAAATTCGCGCCGCCATTGGCCGGGCGGACCATTCGGCGCTGTTCATGGTGGACACCATCTCCTCGCTCGGCTCCATGGAATACCAGCACGACGCCTGGGGCGTGGACGTCACGGTGTCCGGCTCGCAGAAGGGGCTGATGCTGCCGCCGGGCCTGAGCTTCAACGCGGTGTCCGACCGGGCGCTGGCGGCGGCGAAGGCGGGCGGGATGCCGCGCTCCTACTGGGATTGGCAGGAGATGCTGACGCCGAACGCCACGGGCTACTTCCCCTACACGCCCAGCACCAACCTGCTGTACGGGCTGGAAGAGGCGCTTGCCATGCTGCAGGAGGAGGGCTTGCCCAACGTCTTCGCCCGGCACGCCCGCCACGCCGCGGCGACCCGGGCGGCGGTGCAGGGCTGGGAGCTGGAAATCCTGTGCCAGGACCCGCGCGAGTACTCCAGCATCCTGACCGCCGTAGTGATGCCGGACGGCTGCGACGCCGACGCGCTGCGGCAGGTGATCCTGGACCAGTACGACATGTCGCTGGGCGCGGGGCTGGCGAAGCTGAAAGGCCGGGTGTTCCGGATCGGCCACCTGGGCTATTTCAACGACCTGATGCTGCTGGGCACCCTGGGCGGGGTCGAGATGGGGCTGTTTGCCGCCGGCGTCCCGCACCGGGCCGGCGGCGTGGCCCGGGCGATGGACGTGCTGGCCGGCCGCACGGAGGCGGCGCAGGCGGCAGCGGCATAACACCGGGTCCACCAAGAGGCCCGGCTTCGGAGGGGACGGCTCATGGTGATCCGGCGCTTGCTTGCGGCGATCCGGCGCGTTTCGGCCAGCAACAAGGTTCTGCTGCTGCTGTGCGTCATGTATTTCATCACCTACATGGACCGGGTGAACGTCAGCACCGCGGCGGCGGCGTTCAAGTCGGAGCTGGGCCTGAGCAACACGCAGCTCGGCCTGGTGTTCTCGGCCTTCGCCTACCCTTACCTGGCGTGCCAGGTGGTTGGCGGCTGGTTCGGCGACCGGTTCGGCGCGCGGCGGACGCTCACCGTCTGCGGGCTGATCTGGGCCGGGGCGACGATCCTGACCGGGCTGGTGGGCGGGCTGTGGTCGCTGATCCTGGTGCGGATGCTGCTCGGCTTGGGGGAGGGCGCCACCTTCCCGACCGCGACCCGCGCCATGTCGTCCTGGCTGCCCGGCGGCAAGTCCGGCTGGGCGCAGGGCATCACCCACGCCGCGAGCCGGCTGGGCAACACGATCACCCCGCCCTTCGTGGTGCTGCTGATCTCGCTCATCTCCTGGCGCGGGTCGTTCGTCGTCATGGGCTTGGTC
>CAXTUQ010000058.1:0-16606 GCA_964247405.1 uncultured Acetobacteraceae bacterium | reverse complement strand
GTTCGGCGGGGATCTTCGATACCAGCTCCGTCAGCCCACGCTGCCGCCGGGCCGTGGCGCGCAGGCGGTCGATGACCTCCGCGCGCTGCCCGTTGGTTTCGTCCACCAGCCCGGCGAACAGCAGCGCGGACCGCGCCGGACGGTCGGCGCCGGGCAGCGTCGCCATGTATCGTTCAATCTGCCCGGCGCCGTCCTGCGCCGACACGCCCCGCGGCGCCACGGCGGCGACCACCGCGGCGACCTGCGGATCGGTCCGCCAGTCGCCCGCCGTGTCGTGCCCGCCCCAAAGCGTGGCGGCAGTCAGCTTCGGTACCAGCCGCTGCGCGCAGGGCCAATCCGGATCAACCGGCGGTCCCGCCGCGCCGAGTGCCAACGCCGCCAGCCCTAGCCCTGCAATCCTGAGCGCCAGCGCTCTCATTCCACACCGGCCTTCCGCGCCATCAGCCCGCGGCCCGGGTCATAGCCCGCGACCGCCGCCGCCATGAATACGGCGGTGCAGCCAATCACGACCGCCGCCGACCCCCAATCCATCCGGCCATACAGCGCGAAGCGGATCAGCTCGGTCGCCGAGGTGAAGGGGTTCAACTGGCACACCCACCACAGGAACAGGCTGCTCTCCTTCACCCGCCACAGCGGATACAAGGCGGAGGACGCGAAGAACATCGGGAAGATCACGAAGTTCATGACGCCGGCGAAGTTCTCCAACTGCCGGATGAACGACGACATCACGAGGCCCAACGCCCCCAGCATCAGCCCCGACACGACCAGCGCCGGCAGCACGGCAAAATAGCCGACCGGAGGCGGCACGATGTCCCAGAACCAGGCGATGCCCAGGAAAATGTAGGACTGCACCACGGCCACCGCGACGCCCGCCAGCAGCTTCGACAGCAAGAGGAACCAGCGCGGGAAGGGGCTGACCATCAGCGTCTTCATGCTGCCCATCTCGCGGTCATAGACCATCGACAGGCTGCTCTGCATGCCGTTGAACAGCTCGATCATGGCGATCAGGCCGGGCGCGATATAGACCTCGTACGGGATGTAGGTCTCGTACGGCGGGATGATCGAGACGCCCAGCACGAAGCGGAACCCGGCGGCGAAGATCGCAAGCCAGACCAAGGGCCGCACCAGCGCCGACACGAAGCGCCCGCGCTGATGCACCCAGCGCAGGCCCTCCCGTCGGACGATGCCGCCCATGCAACGGGCGTAGGCGGCGGGCGGCAGCGGGCGGAGCTTAGTTTGCAGCATGGGTCAGGTGCTCGAAAGCGTCCTTGAGGGTTTCGGCGCCGGCTTGAGCGATAACCGCCGGCACCGGCCCGGACGCCAGCACGCGGCCCTTGTGCAGCACGACCACGCTCGCGTCCTTTCCGGCCTCGTCGATCAGGTGGGTCGCCCACAGCACGGCCAGGCCGCGCTCCCGGCACAGGCGGCGGACGTGGCCCAGCAGGAAGGCGCGGCTTTCCATGTCCAGCCCGGCGGTCGGCTCGTCCAGCAGCAGCAGCGACGGTTCATGCACCAAGGCGCGCGCCAGCTCGACCCGGCGCCGCTGTCCGCCGGACAACAGGCGCACCCGGTCGCGCGCACGCTCCAGGAGGTTCACGCGGGCCAGCTCGTCCCGGATGCGCGGCGCCGCAGCGGCGGCGGCGATCCCATGCAGGGCGGCGTGGTACTGCAGGTTCTGCTGCACCGTCAGGTCCAGGTCCAGCGTCGGCTGCTGGAACACCACGCCCATGCGGGCCAGCGCGGCCGAGGGGGCATCGCGGAACGGCTGACCGAACACCGCGATGCCGCCCTGGTGCGCGTGGTACAGCCGGGTGATCAGCGCGAACAGCGTGGTCTTGCCCGCGCCGTTCTGCCCCAGCAGCACCGTGAAATCGCCGGGCCGGATGCGGAAGCCCACGCCGTCCAGCGCGCGGCGCGCGCCGAAGCGGTGAGTCAGCCCGTCCACTTCCAAAGCGGCCGGTTCATGTACGACGGTGTCCGGCATTACGGCACCACCACCACGCCCCAGGGCAGTTGCCCGACCGGCACCGACTTCGTCACCCGCAGCGCGTCCACGTCGATCACCGACAGGTCGTTGCTGACCCCGTTGGTCGTGTAAAGCCGCTTGGCGTCCAGCGAGAAGGCCAGGTTCCACACGCGCTGCCCCACCAGCAGGTACTTGCTCACCTCGTAGGTCTTGGTGTCCACCACGGCGACGCGGTTGGCCGGGCCGAGCGCCACGAAAGCGGTCTTGGCGTCCGGCGTGATGGCGATGCCGACTGGCTGGACGCTTTCGGCCGGCACGCCGGGGATGGCGAAGTTGACCGTGTGGACGACCGCGTGGGAGGCGGTGTCGATCACCGACACGGTGCCGCCGACCTCCGCGCTGACCCAGACCTGCGCGCCGTCCGCGGTGAAGCGCGCGACGCGCGGGCGGCTGCCGACCAGGACGTTGGCGATGGGCTGCTGCGTCGCCGTGTCGATGAAGTGCGCCATGCTCGTCGTTTCCGACGTGTTGACCAGCACCTTGCCATCCGGGCTGACGCCCATGCCTTCCGGTTCCACGCCCACCGGGATCTCGGTCACGACCCGCCCGGCCTTCACATCGACGACGGACACCATGTTGTCGTTCTCGTTGGCGACGTACAGGGTCTGGCCGTCGGGGCTGAGGGTCATCAGCTCCGGGTCCGGGCCGCTCGACAGGATGCGGGAAACGGCGAGCGTCGCGGGGTCGAGCACCTCGACGTGGTCGCTGTCGCTCGTGCAGATGTAGATGGCCCGTCCGTCCTTGCTTGCGACGATGCCGCGCGGGCGGTCGCCGACTTTCACGGTCGCGGTGACGGCCAAGGTCTGGCCGTCGAGCACGGTGATGGTGTTGTCCTTCTCGTTGGACACGAACAGCCGCTCGGCCCGCGCCGCCGGGACGGCCAGCAGCAGCGTCAACAAGGCCAGCCCTACAGTTTGCATGTCGTCTCCGGCTGGTCGATGCCGAGCGTGTCCAGCTCGGAGAACTGGTGCAGGTAGCCCGGCTGCGGGCTGACGGAGACCAGGCTGCGCGAGTCGGCCAGCAAGACCGGCTGGCGCAACTGGCCGTCCCAGGAGCGGAAGGTCAGGCGGGACCCCTTGAAGGCTGCAAGCTCGAACTTCGGGCTGCGAAGGAAGGCGCCGATGGCGGCGGGGTCGCCCGTGTTGCCGCGGGTCGCGGCCTCCCCCACGGCGCGGACGGCCATCCAGGCGCCGAAATCGCGCGCCGTCATCGGGCGCCCGGCCTGCTTCTGGAACCGCGCCTGGAGCTGCGTTGCCCCCCACTGCTCGAACGGGTGCGCCCAGGCGGTGGGAACCAGGCCGTGCGTGCCGGCGACCGGCCGCGGGTCGGTGGTGCGGTAGGCGAGGTCGTCGCCGAACTCGTTCTCCGTGTCCGCCACCACGAGCACGTCGTAGGACAGCCCTTGGGTGAAGCGCGCGACCTCCGCGCCGATGGACACATGGCCGGTGTCCGTGCGCTGCGCGCCCGGCTGGAAGGTCCAGGGCTTGTCGGCGGCGATGCGCAACTGAAACTTGCGGGCGGAGCGGCGGAGGGCGTCGGCGTAGTCGCGGTCGGCGTCGTGCGGCCCCTGCACCAGCAGCACGTTGCGCCAGCGCTTGACCGCCAGGTACTGCATCAGCGCGTCCGCCAGCATCGCCCGGCTGGGCAGCAGGTGCAGCACGCGCGCCCGGCAGTCGGGGCCGCGCAGCCGGTCGTCCTCGGAGGTCGCGTCCAGCAGGGTGGCGTCGCGCGCTTCCGGCAGGTCGGCCACTTGCAGCAACAAGGGGGCCGGCAGGTCGGTGACGACCACGCGCTCGCCGCCGGCCAGCATGGTGCGGGCGGCTGCCAGCACGGCGTCGGCGTCCGGCTGCACCGACTCGTGCAAGGCGAAGCTCTGGTTGAGGAAGCGCCCGGTCGTTTGGTCATCGGCCAGCGCCACGCGGGCGCCCTGCACGCCCTCGTCGGCCGGGGGCGGGTCCAGCATCACCTGCGGGGACACGCGCTTCGGCGCGAGCGCGAGGTAGCCGATGCCCACCGTGACCGGCTCCGCCGCTGCGGCCGGCAAGATCAGCAGCAGCGCCAGCAAGAGTGCAGTCGGACCGGAAGCTGCCGGCATTCGTTTCCCCCAGGGACCGCATCGCGCTTGCGGCTTGCCTGAGTGTGGGCCGCGTTTGCCGGCTTGTCAGCCCCTCCCGCGCCGGGGTGCTGCCCAAGGTGCGGCCCAGGATACGGCATTGACAACCGGCGGCGGCGTGCGCGCATTGCCGGGAGTGGAGAAAGCCCAGGGAGGGGCGTCATGCCTATCAAACGCCGCACGTTGCTGTCCGCAGCGTTGATCGCCGCGTCGCCGCTGGCCGCCGCCGCGCCCAATGCGGCTCCTGGCAACGCCATCCGCGTCGGCACGCTGCGCTTCGGCTCGGTCGCGTGGGAGCTGGACGCGATGCGGACGCACGGGCTGGACGCCGCCGCCGGCGTTTCGGTGGAGGCAGTCGAGTTCGCCGCCACGCAAGCGGCGCAGGTCGCGCTGCAGGCCGGGCGCGTCGATACCGTCGTGCAGGACTGGCTGTGGGTGTCGCGGCAGCGGGCAACGGGCGCGGATTGGACGCTGTCCCCCACCTCCGGCGCGCTGGGCGCGGTGATGGCGCCGGCGGATTCGCCGGTGCAGATGGTGGCCGACCTGCGCGGACGGCGGCTCGGCATCTCCGGCAGCCCGCTCGACAAAAGCTGGCTGCTGCTCCGCGCCTACGCGCAACGGAAGTTTGACCTGGATTTGGAAGGGGCCGCCGACAAGAGCTTCGGCCCGCCGCCGCTGATCGCCGAGCAACTGACCGCCGGGCGGCTCGACGCCGTGCTGACCTATTGGCCCTTCGCCGCGCGGGCGGAGGCGGCGGGGCAGCGCCGGGTGCTGGCGATGGAGGACGCGGTGGAAGGGCTGGGCATCCCGCCGGGCGTGCCGTTCGTGGGATGGGTGTTCTCCGACGCCTTCGCGGCGCGCAGCCCGGCGGCGGTGCAGGGCTTCGTCGCGGCGTCGGACCGGGCGCGGGCGATCCTTGTGGCGTCGGATGCTGAGTGGGAGCGGATCGCGCCGCTCACCGGGGCAGCGGGGCCGGGCGAACTCGCGCGGCTGCGCGACGCCTACCGGCGCGGCGTGCCGGAACGTTGGGACCTTCCGGCGGTGACGCGGCTCTACGACGTGCTGGCGGAGGTCGGCGGCCCCTCGTTGGTTGGCCCGGCGGCGCACCTTTCGCCCGGCACGCTCTGGACGCCGGGCTAGGCCCCTCCCGCATGGGCTGGGCCGCGCGCCTGGTCCCCGTGCTGGTCCTGCTGGGGGGTTGGGAGCTGGCGGCGCGGCTGATCGGCAGCAGGCTGTTCCCGCCGGCCAGCACGGTGGTCGCCGCCTTGGGACAGGAGGCCGCATCCGGACGCTTGGCGCACAACCTGGGCGTGACCCTGGCGCGGGTCGCCGCGGCGTTCACCGTGGCGATGGTGCTGGGGACGGCGCTCGGCGTGGCGATGGGTCGGTGGCGCCGGGTGGACCGGGCGCTCGACAGCCTCGTCACCGGCCTGCTGAACCTGCCGGCGCTGGTCGGCATCGTGCTGATCTATGTCTGGTTCGGGCTGAGCGAGGCGACGGCCATCGCCGCCGTCGCGCTCAACAAGCTGCCGAGCACCGCCGTCACGGTGCGGGAAGGCGCGCGGGCGCTGGATGGGGGCTTGATCGACATGGCGCACAGCTTCCGCATGGGCCGCGGCGCCGTGCTGCGCCATGTCGTGCTGCCGCAGCTTTATCCTTACCTGTTCGGCGCGGCGCGCTCCGGCCTGGCGCTGATCTGGAAGATCGTGCTGGTGGCGGAGCTGCTGGGCCGCAGCGACGGCGTGGGCTTCCAGATCCAGGTGTATTTCCAGTTGTTCGACGTGACCGGCATCCTGGCCTACACCCTGGCCTTCATCGTCGTGGTGCAGTTGATCGAGTGGCTCCTGCTGCAGCCGCTGGAGCGGCGGGCCAACCTGTGGCGGTGATGCTGGAGGTCGAGGTTGCGCGCAAAACCGTCCCGGCGCGCGGCGGCCCGCGCGCGGTGATCGCCGGGCTGCGCTTCGCGTTGCAGCGGGAGGAGATCGTCGCCCTGGTCGGCCCGTCCGGCTGCGGCAAGACGACGCTGCTGCGCATCATCGGCGGGCTGGACGCCCGGTATGAGGGCCGGATCGCCTGGGCCGACGGCATCACGCCGCGCATCGGCACCGTGTTCCAGGAGCCGCGGCTGCTGCCCTGGCGCACCGTGCGGCAGAACATCGCCCTGGTCCGCCCGCCCGACCCGGCGGCTGCGGAGGCGCTGCTGGCGCTGCTGGGCCTCACACCCTACGCCGACCTGCACCCGCCGGCGCTGTCCCTCGGCATGGCGCGCCGGGCGGCCATCGCGCGGGCCTTCGCCATCCAGCCGGCGCTGCTGTTGCTGGACGAGCCGTTCGTCTCGCTCGATCCCGCCATGGCGGAACAGGGGCGGTCGGTGCTCGCGACCGCCTGGCGGACCCGGCGCTGCGCCGCCCTGCTGGTCACGCACGATCTGGCTGAGGCGGCGTCGCTCGCCGACCGCATCCTGCTGCTGTCCGAAGGGCCGGCCCGGGTGGTGCGCGAGCTGGCGGTGCCCGAAGGCAGCCGGCGGCGCGGGATCGCCGAGGGCGCCCGCGTCGCTGCTGCCCTTACTTAAGGGTTTCGAGATAGGCGATCAGGTTCGCCCGCTCGTCGTCCTTCTTGATGCCGACGAAGATCATCTTGGTGCCGTTGACCACGCCGCGGGGGTCGGCCAGGTAATGGTCGAGCGTGGCCGGGTCCCAGGTGACGTTGTAGTTTTTCATGGCGTCGGAATAGTTGAAGTTCTCGATGCTGTGCGACGGCCGGCCGACGATGCCATGCAGGCTGGGGCCGATCTTGTTCTCGCCTTCCTTGGCCGAGTGGCAGGCGGCGCACTTGTTGAACTGCGCCTTGCCGAGCGCCGGGTCGCCGTCCGCCCGGGCCGTGCCGGCCGTCAGAACCACGGCTGCCATCGTCGCCAATCCTGTTAGGTAATGCCTCATTGGATAACGCATCGTTTCTCCCCATCGCCACGCCCTGCCGGCGCTGGCCTCCGGGGGATTATGGGACCCCGCGGGGGAATGTCGAGGCCGGGGCCGCCCGGCCATGACCCGGCGGCGGTCCGGGATTTTCCGGCCGCCGCCCGGTTCCCACGCCGCCGCCGGCACCGTAGGGTAGGCGCCAGATAAGACGAAGGAGGACGCGATGCTGACGGTGGCTGTGACGTATGCGGGCGGCGAGGGCACCCGGTTCGACCACGCCTACTACAAGGACACCCACATGCCGCTGGTGCGCCGCCTGTGGGGGCCGATGGGCTTGCAGGGCGACCAGGTGATGCGCGGCCAGCCGGGGCCGGACGGCAAGGCGCCGGCCACCGTGACCATGACCCTGCTCACCTTCGCATCCATGGACAACTTCAAGGCCGCCGCCGACCAGCACGGCGCCGAGATCTTCGGCGACATCCCGAAGTTCTACGACGGCTCTCCATCCATCGGCTTCTTCGAAGCGGCGCCCTGACCGATGGACACCAGGAGCACGCATGCCTGCTTCGGCGGCACCATGGGGTTCTACAGCCATGCCTCCGCCGCCACCGGCACGGAGATGCGCTTCGGCGTGTTCCTGCCGCCGCAGGCGCAGCGGGGGCCGTGCCCGGCGCTGTATTACCTCGCCGGGCTGACCTGCACGGAGGAAACCTTCGCCATCAAGGGCGGCGCGCAGCGCTATGCCGCGGAGCACGGCCTGGTGCTGGTGATGCCGGACACCAGCCCGCGCGGCCTCGACCTGCCGGGCGAGGCGGAAAGCTGGGACTTCGGCGTCGGCGCCGGGTTCTACCTGGACGCGACCGTTGAACCCTGGGCCGGGCATTACCGCATGGCGCAGTACGTGACGCGGGAGCTGCCGGCGCTGATCGAGGCGGAGTTCCCGGCGCGCCCCGACCGGCGCGGGGTGTTCGGGCACTCGATGGGCGGGCACGGCGCGCTGGTCACGGCGCTGCGGGAGCCGGAGCGCTGGCACTCCGTGTCCGCCTTCGCGCCCATCGCCAACCTGGTGGCTGTGCCATGGGGGGAAAAGGCGTTCACCAACTATCTCGGTCCCGACCGCGCGGCCTGGGCGGCTTGGGACGCGAGCCTCTTGATGCGCGCCCGGCCGTATCCCGGGCCGATCCTGGTGGACCAAGGCAAGGACGACCAGTTCCTCGCCAACCAACTGCACCCGGAGGCGCTGGAAGCCGCGGCGCAGGCCTCGGGCCAGGAGCTGACGCTGCGGCGGCAGCCCGGCGACCACAGCTACTGGTTCATCCAGAGCTTCATGGGCGACCACATCGCGCACCACGCGCGTCTGCTTGGGTAAGGCGATGCGGGCCGCGTTGATCCTGCTGGCGCTGTGCGGCGTCCTGCGCCCGGTCGTTGTGAGTGAGGCCTGGGCGCAGGAGCGCATGGCGTTCTGGAACCTGACCTCCTCCACCATCACAGACCTGGTCATGGCGCCCGCCGGGGCGGAGGGCGCGGCGCCGGGGCCGTTCGGTCCCAACCAATGCGCCAACGACCGCGACGGCGCCGTGGACCACGACGAGCGGCTGCGCCTGACCGGCATCGCGCCCGGGCGCTACGACGTGCGCCTGACCACCAAGCCCAGTGCCACCAGGCCCGGGCGGGTCTGCACCGTGCGGGGCGTGGAAGTGAAGGGTGGCGGCAAGTACTCGTTCTCCTTGTCCGACAGCGATCTCACGGACTGCCGGTAGCCTTTACTCCGGGCAAGCGCCGGGCTACGGGAGGTTCAAACGAGCAGAAATTGTGGGAGGGGATGCACTGGATGGCGTGGCTGATGGGCCGCGGCCCGGCGTGGGCTGGGCTGCTGGTCGCGTTGCCGGCGGCGGCGCTGGCGCAGGAGGCGCCGGGCGCCCCGCTTCCCCTCGACTTGCCCGACGTGGTGGTGACGGCGCCGCTCGCCGGTTCAGAAATCGACCGCGCCAAGGTGCCAACCAACACGCAGGTGCTGCGCCGCGAGGACCTGGAGCGTACCGGCCCGGCCAGCGCGTTGCGCGCCCTTGATGAGCGCGTGGGCGGCGTCGCGCTGAACCAGGCGCAGGGCAACGAGTTCCAGCCCAACCTGACCTACCGCGGCTTCGAGGCGTCGCCGCTGGCCGGCAACCCGCAGGGCCTGGCGGTGTACCTGAACGGCAGCCGGTTCAACGCGCCGTTCGGCGACACCACCAACTGGGACCTGATCCCCGACGCCGCCATCGACCGCATCGAGGTGGCCGGGTCCAACCCGGCGTTCGGGCTGAACGCGCTCGGCGGCGCGATCACGGTGAAGCTGCGCGACGGCTTCAGCTACCACGGCGCGCAGCTGGAGCTGTCGGGCGGCTCCTTCGGACGCATCCAGGGCACGGCGCAGTACGGGGTGCAGTCCGGCAACGTGGCCGCCTACGTCGCGGGGACCGCGCTGAACGAGGACGGCTGGCGCGACGTCTCCCCGTCCCAGCTCCGCCGGATCTACGGCGACATCGGCTGGCGCGGGGACAAGTCGGAGCTGCATCTGGGCCTGCTCGGCGCCACCAACATCCTGGTCGGCAACGGCACGGCGCCAGTCGAGCTGCTGGACGCGCGGCGCAGCGCCGTGTTCACCTACCCCGACGAGACCCGCAACAAGTACCTGCGCGTCAGCCTGTCCGGCTCGCACGAGGTCAGCGACGCGGTGTCGCTGCAAGCCGCGGCCTACTACAGCAACCTGTCGCAGCGCACTTCCAACGGCAACGCCTCCGACGCGCAGCCCTGCGGGGACGACGCGACCCTGCTGTGCAACGGCGACGGCGCGCCGTTGACCACGCGCGGCGGCGGGCGGATCGGCAACTTCGCGAACCCCGGCTTTTACCCCGGCCTCGACCGGTTCAGCGGCGGCGGCCCGTACTCGCAGCTCGACCAGACCGCGACGGACACCAACGGCTACGGCGCGTCCGTGCAGGGCACCTACAAGGCGGAGCCGCTCGGGCGGACGAACCAGCTTCTGGTCGGCGCCAGCTACGACGGCGGCAGCACGCTGTTCTCCGCCCGGTCCTCGGTGGGCGCGCTGGCGCTCGACCGCGGCTACATCGGGCCGGGCGTGGTGCTGGACTTGGCCGACGGGTCGGTCACGCCGGTGCGGCTGCGGGCGAGCAACGACTATTACGGGATCTACGCGTCCGACACGCTGGACGTGACGGACCGGCTGTCATTGACTTTGTCCGGGCGGCTGAACGTGGCGCAGATCGACTTGAAGGACCAGACCGGCAACGTGCTGAGCGGCAACCACAACTACACCCGGTTCAACCCGGCCGCCGGGCTGACGTACAAGATCACGCCGGGCGTCTCGCTGTATGGCGGCTACTCCGAAAGCAACCGCGCGCCGACGCCCGCCGAGCTGTCCTGCGCCTCGCCCGCCAGTCCGTGCAGCCTGACCAACTTCTTCGTGGCCGACCCGTCGCTCAAGCAGGTCGTGGGCCATACCTACGAGGCCGGGCTGCGCGGGCGGTTCACCGTGGGGTCGCCGAAACGCGAAGCGTTTGCGGCTGACGCCGCGCGGGTGTCATGGAACGCCGGGCTGTTCCGCACCGACAGCGACGACGACATCCTGTTCGCCGCCAGCGCCGTGCTGGGCCGCGGCTTCTTCCAAAACATCGGCACCACACGGCGGCAGGGCGCGGAGGCGGGTGTCAGCCTGCGGCAAGGCTCGCTGCTGGCCTATGCCGACTACGCCTACACGGACGCGACCTTCCGCAGCGCCTTCCTGCTGGGCAGCCAGGACAACCCCTTCGCTGACGCGAACGGCCAGGTGCAGGTGCGGCCCGGCGACCGCCTGCCGGGCATCCCGCTGCACCGGCTGAAGTTCGGGGTGCAGTACGACCTCACGCCGGACTGGACGGTGGGCACCACGGGCATCGCCAGCAGCGGGCGCGTCCTGCAGGGCGACGGGTCGAACCAAAGCCCGACCACCGGCTCCTACGTCGTGCTGAACCTGAACACCACCTACCGGGTGCGGCAGGGGATCGAGCTGTTCGGCCTGGTGCAGAACGTGACGAACGAGAAATACGCGACGTTCGGCGGCTTCTCGCCCGTGGGACTGGTGCCCATCACCCAGGCGCCGAATGCAACCAACACCCGCAGCCTGTCGCCAGGCGCCCCGGTCGCGGGGTTCGGGGGGGTACGGGTGACGTTCTGAGGCCCGATCTTGGTGCGGGGGCCGTTGCGTGGCCGGGTTGGCCGTGTAGAGTTGGCGGGCGGCGCTTCGTCACAACGCCGGAATGCCGCGGCATCAGCACGCCGGGACGCATCCGGCGCATCAGGGAGAACCGCCATGGCCACCGCCATCCATATCCATCCCTCCGTGGACAACGGCATCAAGCCGGCAGCGCCGGGCTTCGCGGGCGGCACGCTCGTCTGCCACTGCGCCACCGACCCGGTGAAGGTGAAGGTGTCCGCGCAGACCGCGTTCAACCACGCCTGCGGCTGCACCAAGTGCTGGAAGCCCGAGGGCTCGGTGTTCTCCGTCGTCGCCGTGGTGCCGCGCGACAAGGTGGAGGTGACGGAACATGGCGAGAAGCTGAAGGCCGTGGATAGCGCCGCCGCGATCCAGCGCATGGCCTGCACCGGCTGCGGCGCGCACATGTACGGGCGGATCGAGAACAAGGACCATCCTTTCTACGGCATGGACTTCGTGCACACCGAGCTGTCCCGGGAGGAAGGCTGGTCCGCGCCGGAGTTCGCCGCCTTCGTGTCGTCCATCATCGAGTCCGGCGCCAAGCCCGAGCAGATGGGCGCGGTGCGCGACCGGCTGCGCGAACTCGGCCTCCAGCCGTACGACTGCCTGTCGCCGCCGCTGATGGACGCGATTGCGACCCATGTGGCCAAGCGCACCGGCGTGCTGGCGGCATAGTCACCCCAAGCTTCACTGTCGCCCCCTGGCGCCGTCCGCCATTCCGCGCGATCCTGCTGCGCGCGCATCAGAAGCGCGGGATGGAGGAACGGTTTCATGCTGCATATTCCCCGGCGACGCCTGGTCGCGACCCTGGCCGCCGCGGCCGGCCTCGCGGCCCACCGGGCAAAGGCGCACGGCCCGACGCGGCAGAAGGTCACGCAGACCGTCGATGTCGCCCGCACGCCTGACCAGGTCTGGGCCATCGTCGGCGACTTCGACTCCATCGCCCGCTGGCACCCGCTGATCGCCTCCAGCCCGGCGGACCACGGCAACGACATCGGCTCGAAGCGCACCATCACCCTCAAGGCGGAGGGCGACCCGCACTTCGAGGAGGAGCTGGCCAAGTACGACGCCGCCGCGCACAGCTACATGTACCGGATCGAAAGGGTGGACCCCAAGGTGCTGCCCGTCACCAACTACAGCTCGTGGTTCGAGGTCTCGGACAACCCGGCCGGCGGCAGCACCATTGAGTGGCGGGCCGCGTTCTACCGCGGCTACCCGCTGAACGACCCGCCGCCCGAGCTGAACGACGCCGCCTCCGTGAAGGCGGTCACGGGCGTGCTGCGCGCCGGCCTCGACAACATCAAGGTCATTGCCGAGCGCGCTGGTTGAGGGCCGTCCTTGCCTGCCTCCTGCTGCTGGCCGTGCCGCCGCCGGCCCGGGCGGCGCTGGCCTACGTCACCAACCAGGGGGATGACAGCGTCTCCGTCGTGGACACGGCAACCGGCGCCGTCGTGCAGACGGTTGGCGTCGGCGCGAAGCCCGCCGGGGTGGCGGTCGCGGCGGACGGGCGGCACGTTTACGTCACCAACCCCGAGGGCCGCAGCGTCAGCATCCTGGAGCGCCGGGACGGACGCCTGTCGGCGGTGGCGGAGGTGCCGGCGGGCGCCGGGCCGCTCGGCATCGCGGTCAGCCCGCGGGACGGGCGGGTGTTCGTGGCCGACTGGTACGGCGACACCGTGGCCGTGCTGGATGCGGCCGGGTCCGGCCCGGGCTTGATCCAGGTCGGCACGGTCAAGGTCGGCCAGTCGCCTTCCGGCCTCGCCATCGACCCGGCGGGCGCGCGGCTCTACGTCGCCAACCGGGAAAGCGACACGCTGTCGGTGATCGGCCTCGACCGCCTCGACACGCTCGCGACGGTGCCGGTCGGCCATGCGCCGTTCGGGGTGACGATCCAGGGGGGCCGGGTGTTCGTCGCCAACGTGCAGTCGGGCGACGTGTCGGTGGTGGATGCCGGCACCCTGGCCGAAACCCGGCGCCTCAAGGTCGGCGACTTCCCCTACGCCGTCGCGGTCACGCCGGACGGGTCGCGCATCCTGGTCACGAACCAGCACGCCGGCACGCTTTCGGTGTTCGACGGCGCCTTCGCGCCCCTGCCCGAGATCGCGGTGGGCGACTACCCCGAGGGCATCGCCATGTCCGCCGACGGCGCCCGCGCCTACGTGGCGGTGTGGATGGACAACCGGCTGGCGGAGATCGACGTGGCCGCCGGCAAGGTGGTGCGCAAGATCAAGGTGGGCGAAAGCCCGCGGGCGTTTGGCGCCTTCCTGGCGCCGCCCTGACGGGCGCACCATGTCCCCCTCCGGAATGCTGCACCACGAAGGGGATATGCCATGAGCCGCCTGGCCGGAGACGACGCGGAGCCGATGCTGGGGCCGGACGGCCCTTTGGTGGAAACCGTGATCGTGCCGGGGGCACGCGACCTCGACGGGTTTCAAGTGCGGCGCGCGCTGCCGTCCAAGGAACGGCAGATGGTCGGCCCCTTCGTGTTCTTCGATCATATGGGACCGGGAATGCTCCACGCTGGGCGCGGCGTGGACGTGCGCCCGCACCCGCACATCGGGCTGGCCACCATCACCTACTTGCTGGACGGCGAGATCATGCACCGGGACAGCCTCGGCACCGTGCAGGCGATCCAGCCCGGCGCCGTCAACTGGATGACCGCCGGCCGCGGCATCGTGCATTCGGAGCGCACGGCGGCGGAGCTGCGTCCGCAGGAGAAGCGGCTCTATGGCATCCAGACCTGGGTCGCGCTGCCGCAGGCGCATGAGGAGACGGCGCCGGATTTCGTCCACATTGGCCGCGACGCGCTGCCGGAGGTGTCGGGGGAAGGCAAGCGGGTCCGGGTGATCGCGGGCGGGATGTTCGGCGTGCGCTCCCCGGTCAAGACGTTCTCCGACATGTTCTACGCCGACGCGGCGCTGGAGGCCGGCGCCAGCCTGCCGGTCGGGGCGGAGCATATCGAGCGCGCCGCCTACGTGCTGGAGGGATCGGTGCAGGTCGGCCCCGATGCCTATGAGGCCGGGCGCCTGCTGGTGCTGCGCCCGGGCGATCCCATCACGATCCAGGCGCAGACCGCGGCGCGGGTGCTGGTGCTGGGGGGCGAGCCGATGGACGGGCCGCGGCATGTCTGGTGGAACCTGGTGTCCAGCCGGCGCGAGCGGATCGAGCAGGCGAAGGCCGATTGGCGTGCCGGGCGCTTCGACCGGGTGGCGGGCGACGCCGAGTTCATCCCGCTGCCCGAGTAGGCGCGCGGCGATGGCGGACGGCGACGCCGCGCTGCTGGCCCGCATCAAGGCCCTGCGCAGCAAGACCACCGGCCGCGGCTGCACCGAGCCGGAAGCCATGGCGGCGGCGGCCAAGGCGGCGGCGCTGCTGGACCGGCACGGCCTGTCGCTGTCCGACCTCGAACTGCGGGCGCAGCCGTGCCGCCGCCTGGCCCTGCCGACCGGGCGGAGCCGCATCGGGCCGCTCGACGAGTGCGCCCCGGCGGTGGCGGCGTTCTTCGATTGCCGGTTCTGGTTCGAAACCGACGCGGAGGGCCGGCTGACCCAGGTGTTCTTCGGCATGCCCGCGGACGTGCAGGCGGCGGCCATCCTCATGCCGCTGATCGCCGGAGTTTTCGAAATGGAGGCCAACCGGTTCCGCAACGGGCCGGAGTACCGGCGGGGCCGCGGCGGGCGGCGGCGGGCGCTGCACACCTCCTTCGTGCTCGGCTTGTCGGAAGGCATCCAGGCGAAGCTCGCGGCGATGCGGGCGGAGCGCGAAGCGGCGCTGCGCCCGCCGTCCGGCCGGGACCTGGCGCTGGCGAAGGCCGGGGTGGTCGATGCGGCGATGGAGACGCTCGGTTTGCGCTTCCGGTCGCGCAACCCGGCGGAGCGCCCGGTGAACGCCGCCGCATTCGACGCCGGGCATGCGGCAGGCGAGGGGATCGACGTGGGGCGCCCAGATTAGCGCACGACGGGTATCGCAAACGCCGGAGCGGCGCATTTCTGCCCGCCGCCCTTGCAGAACATGCCGGCGGCGCTCAGGTTGAACGGCGATGCGGCACAAACGGCACTTCGCCTGCGTCCAGTGCGGCCCAACCTCAAGGGCCGATCTTCCCCGGCCCCCATGCGAGGCGCCGGGTGCCAACACCGCTGACCAGAAAGGACCCAACGATGTCGGATGTCGCGCTGGACCGGCACGTGCCGGTGATGATGCCCGTCACGCTCACCGTCAACGGACAGGAACACGCCCTGACCCTCGACGCGCGCACCACGCTGCTGGACGCGCTGCGCGAGCACATGGGGCTGACCGGCAGCAAGAAGGGCTGCGACCATGGGCAGTGCGGCGCCTGCACCGTGCTGGTTGAGGGCCGCCGGGTGAACGCTTGCCTGGCGCTGGCGGTGATGCACGAGGGGGACCGGATCACCACGATCGAGGGCTTACTAGGTAAGGACGGCGCGCTGCACCCGTTGCAGCAGGCCTTCATTGACCATGACGCCTTCCAATGCGGCTACTGCACGCCGGGCCAGTTGCTGTCGGCAGCCGGCATGTTGGCGGAGTGGCACGACGGCGTGCCGAGCCACGCGGC
This sequence comes from uncultured Acetobacteraceae bacterium, assembly GCA_964247405.1. Classification (GTDB taxonomy): domain Bacteria; phylum Pseudomonadota; class Alphaproteobacteria; order Acetobacterales; family Acetobacteraceae; genus CAHJXG01. Next base: position 721 of record CAXTUQ010000058.1, on the reverse strand, counting down.
GGCGGACGTGGCGGCCCAGCCGGAGCTGACGGACGCCGAGATCCGCGAGCGCATGAGCGGCAACCTGTGCCGCTGCGGCGCCTACCCGCACATCGTCGATGCGGTGCGTGCCGTCGCGGCCCAAGCAGGGGAGGGCTGAGCGATGCAGCCCTTCGCTTACCAACGCGCCGCGACGCCGGAGGCCGCGGTCGCGGCGCATGGCGGCCTGCAGGACGCGCGCTACATCGCTGGTGGCACCAACCTGCTCGACCTGATGAAATTGCAGATCGAGACGCCCGTCCGCCTGGTCGATATCTCCCGCCTGCCGCTCACGGGGATTGAGGAGACCGCGGAGGGCGGCCTGCGCATCGGGGCATTGACGGACAACACCGCGCTTGCCGCGCACCCGGCGGTGCGGCGCCGCTATCCCGTGCTGGCGGAGGCGATCCTGGCCGGGGCGTCCGGGCAACTCCGCAACAAGGCGAGCACCGGCGGCAACTTCATGCAGCGCACCCGCTGCGGCTACTTCTACGACGTGGCCCGGCCCTGCAACAAGCGCCAGCCCGGCAGCGGCTGCGGCGCAATCGGCGGGCACAACCGCATCCATGCCATCCTCGGCACCTCTGAGCACTGCATCGCCACCCACCCGAGCGACATGGCGGTGGCGATGCGCGTGCTGGACGCCGTGCTGCACGTGCAGGGGGCGTCCGGGCCGCGGACCGTGCCGGTCGATGCGCTGTAC
>CAXTUQ010000057.1:4233-16797 GCA_964247405.1 uncultured Acetobacteraceae bacterium | reverse complement strand
TCGAACTTCCTTTCCGGCCCTGACCGGCCGCCCGCATGGGAGTTCGCCCGCATGACCCCGACCCGCCTTCTTCTGGCCCGCCGCCGCCTGCTGGCCGGCGCCGCCGTCGCCGCCACGCCGCTGCTGGCCCGCAGCCCCGCGGCCCAAGGCGTCGGCCAAGGCAACCAGCAACCGGAGATCACCGTGGACCGCGCCCGCACGGCGCCGATCCCCATCGCCATCCCGAGCTTCGCCGGCATCCCGCTCGGCGCGGACATGACCGGCGTGATTACCAACAACCTCGGCCGCTCCGGCCTGTTCCGCCCGATCAGCCCGGCGGCGCCGGCCGGCGACAGCGGCGACACGCCCAATTTCCAAAGCTGGAAGGCGCTCGGCGCGCAGGCGCTGGTGACGGGCCGCGTGGAGGGCGGGGACAGCAACGTGCGGGTCGAGTTCCGGCTGTGGGACGTGCTGCCGGGCCAGCAGATCCAGGGCACCGCCTACACCACCACCTCCGCCAACTGGCGCCGCATCGCCCACATCATCAGCGACGTGATCTATGAGCGCCTGCTCGGCGAGAAGGGCTATTTCGACACAAGGATCGCCTACATCGCCGGCAGCGGGCCGCGCGACCGCCGGGTGAAGCGGCTGGCGATCATGGACCAGGACGGGGAAGGCAACCACTTCCTGACGGACGGCGCCTGGCTCGCGCTCACGCCCCGCTTCCACCCGACGCGCGACCAGATCGTGTTCATGTCGTTCCAGAACAACCGGCCGCGGGTGTACACATTCGACCTCGGCACCAACACGCAGCGGGTGCTCGGCGAGTACGAAGGCATGACCTTCGCGCCGCGCTTCAGCCCGGACGGCAACACCATCATCATGTCGGTCGCCCGCGGCAGCGGGTCGGAGATCGTCGCGGTCGGCCTGGGCGGCGGGCGGGAGCGGCGGCTGACGGCCGGCGGCGCCATCGACACCAGTCCATGCTACAGCTCGGACGGCTCGCAGATCGTGTTCAACTCGGACCGCGGCGGCGACCAGCAGCTTTACGTCATGGACGCAAGCGGCGGCGGCGTGCGGCGCATCAGCTTCGGGCGCGGGCGCTACGCGACGCCGGTGTGGTCGCCGCGCGGCGACCTGATCGCCTTCACCCGGCTGAACGGCGGCACCTTCGCCATCGGCGTCATGCGCCCGGACGGGTCGGGGGAGCGCATCCTGTCGGAAAGCTTCTCTGTGGAAGGGCCGACGTTCGCGCCCAACGGCCGCGTGCTGATGTTCTACAGGGAAAACCCGGCGCGCGACCGCAGCGGCGGCGGCTACTCCTCCCGCCTCGTGTCCATCGACATCACCGGCTTCAACGAGCGCGTGGTGAACACCCCGACCGATGCCTCCGACCCGGCCTGGTCGCCGCTCCTGGCATGAGTGTCGGGGCATGAGCATTGGGCAGGCACTCCGGTCGGGGGCCGCCAACGTGCTTGACCCGCATCCGCCGGCAGCGTAACGCGCATGGAATCGAAACAATCAGGGCTTTGCGTCACCAACCCGGCCAGTTCATGTTAAGGAGAGCAGCACCATGAAGTTCAAGATGATCGGCGTCCTCGCGGCCGTTGCCCTGCTGGGCGCCTGCGCGGACAAGACGGCGACCTCCGGCGCCGCCACGGGATCGGGCGCCACGTCCGGCACGGCGGGCGTCACGCCGGGCAGCCAGCAGGATCTGGTCGCCAACGTCGGCGACCGCGTGTTCTATGCGCTGGACAGCTCCTCGCTGGACGGGGATGCGCGGTCCACGCTGGATCGGCAGGCGAGCTGGCTGGCGCGCTACCCGCAGTCCGGCGTCCAGGTGGCCGGCAACTGCGACGAGCGCGGCACGACGGAGTACAACCTGGCGCTCGGCCAGCGCCGGGCCAATGCCGCCCGCGACTACCTGCTTGCCCGCGGCACATCCTCGGCGCGCATCACGGCGGTCAGCTACGGCAAGGAGCGTCCGACGGCGGTCGGCTCGGACGACCAGGCCTATGCGCAGAACCGGAATGCGACGACGTCGGTTCGTTAAGCGGATGCGGCTCGCGCCCGCCGCGGTTGCGCTGGCGGTCGGCCTCGCGGCAGCGCCGGCGCGGGCGCAGTTGGACAGCCGCGACGCGATTGCGTTGCAGAACCAGATCCTGGAGTTGCGCCGCGACCTGCAAGGGCTGCAAGCGCAGCGCGGCGCCCCGGCGCTGCCTCCGCCGGCACGCCGGGGCGGGGAGGGCGGCGGAAGCGAGATCACCGCGCAGTTGCTGGACCGCGTGGCGCAGCTTGAGGATGACGTGCGCCGCTTGCGCGGGCAGCTTGACGAGCAGGCGAATGCGTCCCGGCGGCAGTCGGACGACCTCGCTAAGCAGGTAGCCGACCTCAATTTCCGGCTGCAGAACTCGGGGCCTCCAACCGGGCCGAGTCCGCGGGCATCGAGTCCGGACGCTTCGGCGGCGCCGCAAGCGGGACCGGCGCCGTCCGGGCGTCGTCCGGCCGAACTTGCGATGCAAGAGGGCAATGCTGCCCTGGCCCGGCGCGACTACGGCGTTGCCGAAGCGGCGGCGCGCGAGGTTCTGGCCGGCGGCAAAGGCGGCCCGCGCGCCGGGGACGCGCAGTTCCTGCTGGCACAAGCCTTGATGGGCAAGCGCGACTACCCGGGCGCCGCGGTGGCGTATGACGACGCGTACAACCGTTCGCGCACGGGGTCGCGGGCGCCGGACGCCCTGCTGGGCCTGGCGAACGCCTTGGCCGCGATGAACGACCGGGCCAACGCGTGCGGCGCGCTCGACAAGTTGCGGACCGAGTTCCCCGCGCCCCGCCCGAACGTGCGGGAAGCCGCCGCCGCGGCGCGTGGCCGGTCCGGCTGTCCTTGAGCGAGACGCCGGTCTCGCCGGACGAGTTCGCGGCCTCCATGGCTGCCGTCGGCCCGTTCGGCCGGGAGCGCCGGGTCGCCGTGGCCGTGTCCGGCGGCGCCGACAGCATGGCCTTGGCGCTGCTGCTCGCGGGATGGGGGCGGCCCACGGCCCTGGTCGTCGATCACGGCCTGCGTCCCGAGTCGGGGGTGGAGGCGGCCTTGACGGCGGCGCGGCTCGCCGATTTTGGGATCGCCGCCCGCGTGTTGCCGGTCACAGGCCTGGCGCGCGGGCCGGCGTTGGCGGAGCGGGCGCGGACCGCGCGCTATGCCGTCCTGACAGCGGCGTGCCGGGACGCTGGGCTGGCCGACCTGCTGCTGGCGCACCATGCGCAGGACCAGGCCGAGACCCTGCTGATCCGCCAGGGCGCCGGAAGCGGGCCGTCTGGCCTGGCCGGCATGGCGCCGGTGACGCACGGGGATGCGGTCCGGCTGCTGCGCCCCTTGCTGCCGGTCATGCCCGCCCAGTTGCGCGCGACCCTGCGCCGTGCCGGGGCACGCTGGGTCGAGGACCCCACCAACACGGACCCGGCGACTCCGCGCGCCAGGTTCCGCGCTGCGTTCGCCCGGGGAGAGGCGGCGCCGGTGCTTGATCTTTGCCGCACGGCGCGGCAGCACGGCACGGCGCGGCGCGAGCGGGAAGTCTCAATCGCAGACGAGTTGGCGCGGCAGGTCAGCTTCTTGCCGGGCGGCGTCGCCGCCATCAGCGGGCCGACGATCAGCGCCGCGGCGCTGTCCGCCCTGATCTGGCCCGTCTCGGGCGCGCGCCATCCCCCGGGAACCGCCGCCGTGGCGCGTTTGGCCGCGCGGCTGCGCCCGGCCACCTTGCATGGCGCCGTGGTCCTGCCGACATCGGGCGGATGGCTGGTTGGACGGGAAGCGGCGGCCCAGGCCGGCGCGGTCCCGGCGCAAGCGGGCGCCGTGTGGGACCACCGATTCCGGCTGCTGGCGTCCCCCCCGCATGACGGGACGTTTGGGCCGCTCGGCGACGATGCCGCCCTCTTGCGGCGGTGGTCCGGCCTGCCGGCGGCGCTGCTGCGGACGGCGCCGGCAATCCGATGCAGTTACGGATTGTTCGCCGTGCCGGGTTTAGCCTATCCTGACCAAGAGACCTGCCGTGCCGTGCCGATTGCGTTCTGTCCGCCTCGTCCGGCCGCGCCTGCGCCTTTTGCACTGGGCTGATGGGGTGGGGATGTGCAGGCGGCACCGGCGCACTATGTTGAGGTTCTGTTAAGCGGCGCCGGCCTATGTTGGGCCGGGAACGAGGATACCGGGACCGCTCCGAGTGCGCCCAGGCCCGGGTGAGATGACTGGATCGCCAGGATCATATGATGAGCAATTTCGGCCGCAATCTAGCGCTCTGGGTCATAATCGCCCTGCTGCTCGTGGTGCTGTTCAACCTGTTTCAGCCGGGAAATACGCAACGCGCGGCGACCCAGGTTGCCTATTCCGACTTCATTGGCGATGTCAATGGAGGCCGGGTGCGTGACGTGCTGATCCAGGGCCGCACGGTCTCGGGCCAGTTGGCGGACGGGCGCACCTTCCAGACTTACACCCCGGAAGACCCGGCGTTGGTCAGCCGCCTGACCGACAAGGGCGTGCGGGTAATCGCGAAGCCCGAGGAAAGCGACAACCCGCTGCTGCACTACCTGCTAAGCTGGTTTCCGATGCTGCTGCTGATCGGCGTGTGGGTGTTCTTCATGCGCCAGATGCAGTCGGGCGGCGGCCGGGCCATGGGCTTCGGCAAGTCCCGCGCCCGCCTGCTGACGGAGAAGCAGGGCCGCGTGACGTTCGACGACGTGGCCGGCATCGACGAGGCGAAGTCCGAGCTGCAGGAGATCGTCGAGTTCCTGAAGGACCCACAGAAGTTCCAGCGCCTGGGCGGCAAGATCCCCAAGGGCGTGCTGCTGGTTGGTCCGCCGGGCACGGGCAAGACGCTGCTCGCCCGCGCCATCGCCGGCGAGGCGAACGTGCCGTTCTTCACCATCTCCGGCTCCGACTTCGTCGAGATGTTCGTGGGTGTCGGCGCCAGCCGCGTGCGCGACATGTTCGAGCAGGGCAAGAAGAACGCGCCGTGCATCATCTTCATCGATGAGATTGACGCCGTGGGCCGGCACCGTGGCGCTGGGCTGGGCGGCGGCAACGACGAGCGTGAGCAGACGCTGAACCAGATGCTGGTCGAGATGGACGGCTTCGAAAGCAATGAGGGCGTCATCCTCATCGCCGCGACCAACCGCCCCGACGTGCTGGACCCGGCCCTGCTGCGGCCCGGCCGGTTCGACCGCCAGGTGGTGGTGCCGAACCCGGACGTGAACGGCCGCGAGAAGATCCTCCGCGTGCATATGCGCAAGGTGCCGCTGGCCAGCGACGTGGACCCGAAGGTGATCGCCCGCGGCACGCCTGGCTTCTCCGGCGCGGACCTTGCCAACCTGGTGAACGAGGCGGCGCTGCTTGCGGCCCGGCTCGGCAAGCGGGTGGTGGCGATGTCCGAGTTCGAAAACGCCAAGGACAAGGTCATGATGGGCGCGGAGCGGAAGTCGCTCGTCATGAGCGAGGACGAGAAGCGCATGACCGCCTACCATGAGGCCGGCCATGCCCTGTGCGCCATCAACGACCCGGAGTGCGACCCGGTGCACAAGGCGACCATCATCCCGCGCGGCCGGGCGCTGGGCTTGGTGATGAGCCTGCCGGAAGGCGACCGCTTGTCCGAAAGCAAGGCGCGGCTGCTGGCCCGTATGAAGATGGCGATGGGCGGACGCGTCGCCGAGGAATTGGTGTTCGGGCCTGACAAGGTGTCGAACGGCGCCGCCGGGGACATCAAGCAGGCGACCAACATTGCCCGCGTGATGGTCACGGAGTGGGGCATGAGCGACAAGCTCGGCATGATCGCCTACGGCGACAACAGCCAAGAGGTGTTCCTGGGCCACTCGGTCACACAGAACAAGAACGTGTCCGAAGTGACCGCGCGGGAGATCGACGCGGAGATCAAGCAGATCATCGACAACGCCTACGGCGGTGCAAAGAGCCTGCTGACCGAGCGGCTGGAGGAACTGCACCGTCTGGCGCGCGGGCTGCTGGAATATGAGACGCTGTCGGGCGAGGATATTCGCACCGTGCTGCGTGGCGATCCGGTCATCCGCAAGGTGGTCGATGAGCCTGCCGCGGAAAGCCGGCGCGCGTCGGTGCCCTCAGCCGGGCGTCCAGTCGCGCCGCCGCCCACCGGTGGACTTGGTCCGGCGCCGCAGCCGGGCTAAGCGGGCCTCACTGGACATACGGCCGGCATCATCGGATGCCGGCCGTTTTCTATGATGGGCATGTCAGAGTTCACGGCTACCCCCCATGATGCTCCGGGACATGAATGGGCCGGGCTGCCCCCCGGTCCGGTCGTTATGGGCATCCTCAACGTGACGCCGGACAGCTTCAGCGACGGCGGCGAAACTATGGTTGCGGACCGGGCCATCGAGGCTGGGCAACGAATGATCGCGGAGGGTGTCGGCATCCTCGACATCGGCGGCGAGTCGACCCGGCCCGGCGCCGCGTCCGTTCCACCCGAGGAGGAACAGCGCCGCGTGCTGCCGGTGGTCGCCGCGCTTGCTGGCCACAGTGTTCCGCTCTCGGTCGATACCCGGAATGCCGGCACGATGGCGGCGGCACTCGACGCCGGGGCAACCATCATCAACGACGTTTCGGCCTTGTCCCATGACCCGGCAGCCGCGGCGCTCGTGGCACGCCGCGGCTGCCCGGTGATCCTGATGCATATGCGGGGCACGCCGGCCACGATGATGGCGCACGCCATGTATGGCGATGTCGCGGCCGAGGTATTGGCCGAACTTGCCGCCCGGATCGGCGCGGCCGAGGTTGCAGGCGTTGCCCGGTCAAGCATTGCGGTCGATCCCGGCATTGGCTTCGCCAAGACGGACGAGCAGAACATTATGGTGTTGCAACGTTTGCCGATCTTGCTAGGCTTGGGATGCCGGATCGTGGTCGGGGCATCGCGCAAGCGGTTTATCGGCCAGTTAAGCGGCGTGGAGGACGCGAAGCATCGCATGGCGGGTTCAATTGCTGCAGGCCTGTATGCTTTGTCACAGGGCGCCACCATCCTCCGGGTTCATGATGTCGCGGCAACGGTCCAGGCCGTTCGGACCTGGCAGCGCCTGACTGGCTGACCTATGGTCCCTGCAAAAATCCGAGGAACATCATGACCACCAGCAGGCGCCTGTTCGGCACGGACGGCATTCGCGGCAAGGCCAACGTGGACCCGATGACGGCGGAAACGGCGTTGCAGGTGGGCCAGGCGGCCGGGCTGATCTTCGTGCGCGGCAGCCATCGGCATCAGGTGGTGATCGGCAAGGACACCCGCTTGTCGGGCTACATGATCGAGCCAGCCTTGGTCGCGGGCTTCATCGGCGCGGGCATGGACGTGATCCTGGTCGGCCCGTTGCCGACGCCGGCCATCGCCATGCTGACCCGCAGCCTGCGCGCCGACCTCGGCGTGATGATCTCGGCCTCGCACAACCAGTTCGAGGACAACGGCATCAAGCTGTTCGGCCCTGACGGGTTCAAGCTGTCCGACCAGACCGAGGCGGAGATCGAGATGCTGATGGCGGCCGACCGGTCCGCCCAGTTGGCCTCCCCGTCGAAGCTCGGCCGCGCCGTCCGGCTGAACGACGCCGGCGGGCGCTACATCGAAGCCGCCAAGGGCACGTTCCCCCGCGGCGTGACCCTGTCCGGGTTGAAGATCGTCGTGGATTGCGCGAACGGCGCGGCGTACAGCGTGGCGCCGACCGTGCTGTGGGAACTCGGCGCCACGATCATCCCGGTGGGGGTGGAACCCGACGGGTTCAATATCAACAGCGGCTGCGGCTCCACCGTGCCGTCTTTTCTGTGCTCCAAAGTGCTGGAGCATGGCGCCGACCTCGGCTTGGCGCTTGATGGGGACGCGGACCGGCTTCTGCTGTCCGACGAGCGTGGCAAGATCATCGACGGTGACCAGATCCTGGGCTTGATCGCGCAGTACTGGGGCCGGGCCGGGCGGCTGACCGGGGATGGCGTGGTCGCGACGGTGATGTCCAACCTGGGGCTAGAGCGTTTCCTGGCGTCAGAAGGCGTCGCGCTGCACCGTACTCAGGTCGGTGACCGCTACGTGGCCGAGCGTATGCGAGCCAGCGGCATCAACGTCGGCGGCGAGCAGTCTGGCCACATGATCCTGTCGGACTACGCGACGACGGGCGATGGCCTCGTGGCGGCGCTGCAAGTCCTGGCCGTGCTGGTCAAGCAGGGCCGCCCGGCGAGCGAAGCGTGCAAGCTGTTCGATCCGCTGCCGCAGATGCTGCGCAACGTACGCTTCACCGGGCGCTCGCCGCTGAAGGACCCTCACGTGACGGCGGCGGTGGCTGAAGCCGAAGCCGAATTGGGCCAGACCGGGCGGCTGCTGCTGCGTCTGAGCGGCACCGAGCCGGTCCTGCGTGTCATGGCGGAGGGCGAGGACGAGGCGATGGTGAGCCGGATCGTCGCCCAGCTTTGCGACACCATCCTCACGGCGTCCCCCGAGGCCGCATGAGCCATCGGCCTGCCAGCCGCGTTCTGGTCGTCGCGGGTTCGGATTCTGGCGGCGGCGCGGGCATCCAGGCGGACATCAAGGCGGTCATGGCCCTGGGCGGCTACGCCGCGACCGCAATCACGGCGCTGACGGCGCAGAACACCCTGGGGGTGCATGGCGTGCTGCCGGTGCCTCCGGCGTTCATCCGCCAGCAGATCGACGCCGTGCTGGACGACATCGGCGCGGATGCGGTCAAGACCGGGATGCTGGGCAGCGCGGAGGCCGTGCAGGCGGTGGCGGCAGCCTTGGGCCGGCGCGACCGTCCTGTTCCCCTGGTGGTAGACCCGGTCATGGTCGCTAAGGGCGGGGCGCGGCTTCTGGACGACCCGGCGATTGCGGCCGTGCGCCGGGACCTGCTGCCGCTCGCGGCCGTGCTGACTCCCAACGTGCCGGAGGCAGAGGCGCTGACAGGCCTCGCCATCATCGACCACGCCGCCGCCCGTCGCGCGGCGCAGGCGTTGCTGGACCTGGGCGCCGCGGCCGTGCTGCTGAAGGGCGGCCACCTGCATGGGGCGGTGGTGCAGGATATCCTGGCGACCTCCGCCGGGCTTGAGGTGATTGAAAGCCCGCGCGTCGAGACGCGCCATACCCACGGCACCGGCTGCACGCTGGCCAGCGCGGTCGCAGCCGGGCTGGCGCAGGGCATGACGCTTTCGGACGCGGTGCGGCGCGGCACGGCCTATGTGCACGCGGCGATCCTGGCGGCGCCGGGGTTCGGCGCCGGGCACGGGCCGCTTGGGCACGGCGTGACCGTCGATCCCGCCCGGCTTGCCTGGACGCCCGCCCGCGGCTAAGCCTTTCGGCGGGCCACGTCCCCCCACCGGGACGCTTCTCTTCTGAAAGGGAGAGCGAACATGACGCTCGCACTCGATGCCGCGCCGGTCGCGGCCAAACCGCATCTGCGCCCGGCCAACCCCGATTTCTCATCCGGACCCTGCGCCAAGCGCCCCGGCTGGAGCCTGGAGGCGCTGTCCGGCGCGCTGCTGGGCCGCAGCCACCGCGCGGCCGGGCCGAAGGCGCGCTTGGCGGAGGTGATCGACCGTTCCCGCGCCGTCCTGGGCCTGCCGCAGGATTGGCTGCTCGGCATCGTGCCCGGCTCCGACACCGGCGCGGTCGAGATGGCGATGTGGTCCATGCTCGGCGCCCGCGGCGTGGACATCCTGGCGTTCGAGAGCTTTTCCGAAGCCTGGGCCACCGATGTCGTGAAGCAACTCAAGCTGGCGGACGCCCGGGTGCTGTCGGCGCCGTATGGCGGGCTGCCGGACCTCGCGCAGGTCGATCCCGTCCGTGATGTGGTGCTGACCTGGAACGGCACGACCTCCGGCGTGCGGCTTCCTCATGCCGACTGGATCGCGCGAGACCGTGAGGGTTTGGTGATCTGCGATGCCACCTCCGCCGCCTTCGCCATGGCGCTGCCATTCGAGAAACTCGATGTCGTCACCTGGTCCTGGCAGAAGGTGCTGGGCGGCGAGGCGGCGCACGGCATGTTGGCCCTGTCCCCCCGCGCCGTCGCCCGGCTGGAAAGCTACAAGCCGGCCTGGCCGCTGCCCAAAGTGTTCCGCCTGACCAGCGGCGGCAAGCTCAGCGCCGGCATTTTCCGGGGCGAGACGATCAACACGCCGAGCATGTTGTGCGTCGAGGACGCGCTTGACGGCCTGCGCTGGGCCGAGGGCATTGGCGGCTTGCCGGCGCTGATCGCGCGCAGCGAGGCGAACCTTGCCGCCGTCGCCGCCTGGGTGGAGCGCACGCCCTGGGTCGATTTCCTCGCCGCCGACCTGGCGACCCGGTCCTGCACCTCCATCTGCCTGCGCATCACCGCGCCCTGGTTCACGGCGCTGGCATCTGACGAGCAGGCGAAGGCGGCCAAGCTGCTGGCGTCTTTGCTGGACAAGGAGGGCGTCGCCTTCGACATGGCCTCTTACCGCGACGCGCCGGCGGGCTTGCGGATTTGGGGCGGCGCCACCGTTGAAACGTCTGATATCGAAGCATTGCTGCCCTGGCTCGACTGGGCCTACGCCCAGGTGCGCCCGGCATGACCGCCCGTGTCCTGATCAGCGACAAGCTTTCCTCGGCGGCGGTCGAGATCTTCCGGGCGCGCGGCCTGTCCGTCGATCTGCAGCCCGGCCTGACGCCCGTGGAGCTGCGCGCGGCCATCGGCGACTATGACGGCCTCGCCATCCGCTCCGCCACCAAGGTGACGCGCGAGCTGCTGGACGCGGCGCCCCGGCTGCGGATCGTCGGCCGGGCCGGCATCGGGGTGGACAACGTGGACGTGAAGGCCGCGACCGCCCGCGGCGTCGTGGTGATGAACACGCCGAACGGCAACGCCATCACCACGGCCGAGCACGCCATCGCCATGATGTTCGCCCTCGCGCGCCAGATCCCGGAGGCGACGGCCAGCACCCGGGCGGGCAAGTGGGAGAAAAACCGCTTCCTCGGCGTGGAGCTGACGGCCAAGACGCTCGGCCTGATCGGTTGCGGCAACATCGGCTCCATCGTTGCGGAGCGGGCGCTGGGCTTGCGGATGCGGGTCGTCGCCTACGACCCGTACCTGACGGAGAAGCGGGCGCTCGACCTGGGGGTGGAGAAGGTGGAATTGCCGAACCTGCTGGCCCGGGCCGACGTGATCACGCTGCACACGCCGCTCACCGACGCCACGCGCAACATCCTGTCGCGCGACGCCATCGCCGCCTGCAAGCGCGGCGTCCGCATCGTGAACTGCGCCCGCGGCGGCCTGCTCGACGAGGCGGCACTGGCGGAGGCGCTCCGGTCGGGCCAGGTGGCCGGCGCGGCGCTGGACGTGTTCGAAACGGAGCCTGCGACCGACAGCCCGCTGCTTGCCCTGGACAACGTGGTGTGCACGCCGCACCTCGGCGCCGCGACCTCGGAGGCGCAGGAGAACGTCGCGCTGCAAGTCGCCGAGCAGATGAGCGACTTCCTGCTGACCGGCGCCGTGTCGAACGCAATCAACATGGCTTCCGTTTCGGCGGAGGACGCGCCACGGCTCAAGCCGTACATCGAGCTGTGCCGGTTGCTGGGCCTGTTCGCCGGGCAGATGACCCAGGCGGGGGAGGGCGTGCTGCGCAGCGTGTCGGTCGAGTACGAGGGCCTGGCCGCGCCGCTGAACCACCGCCCGATGACGGCGGCGCTGCTGTCGGGGCTGCTGACGCCGCTGATGGCCGGGGTGAACATGGTGAACGCCCCAGTAATCGCCCGGGAGCGCGGCCTGGACGTGGCGGAAACCGTGCATGACCGGCCGAGCGAGTACCAGACGCTCGTGCGCCTCACCGTCGCGACCGACCGGCAGACCCGCTCCGTCGCCGGCACCCTGTTCGCCGGCGCCCGCCCGCGGCTGGTGGAGATCAAGGGCATCAAGGTCGAAGCCGACTTCGGCCGGTCCATGCTGTACGTCACCAACCAGGACCGCCCCGGCTTCATCGGGCGGTTCGGCGCGACGCTTGCGGATGCCGGCATCAACATCGCGACCTTCCACCTCGGACGCGCCGAGACCGGGGGGGACGCGATCTGCCTGGTCAGCGTGGATCAGCCGGTGCCGGATGCCGTCCTGGCGGCCGTGCGCGCTTTGCCGTTGGTGATGCAGGCGACGCCGCTGGAATTCTAGTCTAGAACCGGCTGGCCCATGACCGAAGACACGTTCCCCAACCCGGCGCTGCTGCCATCCGGCTTGCGCGACCTGCTGCCGCCCGAGGCGGAGGTCGAGGCCGCGACGGTATCCGCGCTGATGGACACCTTCTCCGCCCACGGCTACCAGCGCGTGAAGCCGCCGCTGATCGAGTTCGAGGACGGGCTGCTGGCCGGGTCGGGCGCTGCGGTGACGGACCAGATCTTCCGCGTCATGGATCCGGACACCCATCGCATGATGGGGGTGCGCGCCGACATGACGCCGCAGGTCGCCCGCATCGCGGCCACCCGGCTGGCCGCCCGCCCGCGTCCGCTGCGCCTGTCTTACGCCGGGCAATGCCTGCGGGTGCGCGGCAGCCAGATCGCGCCGGACCGGCAGGTGGCGCAGGCGGGGGTGGAACTGATCGGCCATGACAGTCCG
>CAXTUQ010000057.1:0-4223 GCA_964247405.1 uncultured Acetobacteraceae bacterium | reverse complement strand
GCGTGGACAGCGCGGCGGCCGATGCGGAGATCGTGCTGGTGGGCGCGGAGGCGCTGGCCGGGGTCGGCATGGGCCGGGTCAGCTTCGACCTGACGCTGCCGCAGTTGGCGCCGACTTTGCTGGACGAGGCGGGCGTCGCCGGGGCGTCCCGCCTGGCGCTGACGCGGGCGCTGGACCGCAAGGACGCCGCCGCCGTCGCGGAGCATGGCGGCGCGCTCGCTCGGTTGCTGACCGATTTGCTGCTGGTCGCCGGACCGGTCGCGCCTGCCTTGGAAATGCTGGAAGCTGCCCGGCTTCCGCCCTTGGCTGCGGCGTTGTGCGCCCGGCTGCGCCAGACCGTGCAGGCGATCCTGCATCATGCGCCCGATGTGCGGCTGACGCTCGATCCCATCGAGTTCCGCGGCTTCCGTTACCATTCCGGCATCTGCGTCACGGTGTTCGCGCCGGGCCGGCATGAGGAGCTGGGCCGCGGCGGGCGCTACGTGTCCGGGGATGGCGAGCCGGCGGCCGGCCTGACGCTTTACCCTGATGCGATGCTGCGCGCCTTGCCGCCCCGGGCCACACGGCGGCAGGCCTTCCTGCCTTGGAACACGCCGCGCGAGCAGGGCGCCGCGTTGCGCGAGAACGGCTTTGCCACGCTTTCGGCGCTGGCGGACACGCCTGACCCGGCCGACGAGGCCCGGCGCCTCGGCTGCACCCACATCTTGCAGGACGGCGCGGCCGTTCCGCTGACCCCGGAGAGCTGAATGCCCAACGTTGCCGTGATTGGCGCCCAGTGGGGCGACGAGGGGAAGGGCAAGGTCGTGGACTGGCTTGCCAGCCGCGCCGACATCGTCGTGCGCTTCCAAGGCGGGCACAATGCCGGGCACACGCTGGTGGTTGGCAACCAAACCTATAAGCTGTCCCTGCTGCCCAGCGGGCTGGTGCGCGGCAAGCTCGGGGTGATCGGCAACGGCGTGGTGATCGACCCGGTAGCCCTTCTGGCCGAGATGGACCGGGTGCGCGCCCAGGGCCTGGACGTGACCCCGGACAACCTTCGCATTGCCGAGAACGCCATCCTGATCCTGCCGGTGCACGGCGCGCTGGACCGTGCCCGGGAGGCCGCCCGCGGCGACCGCAAGATCGGCACCACCGGTCGCGGCATCGGCCCGGCTTATGAGGACAAGGTCGCGCGCCGGGCCATCCGCGTCTGCGACCTCGCCGAACCCGAGGTGCTGTCCGACAAGCTCGATGAGCTGCTTCTGCATCACAACACGCTGCTGACCGGCCTGGGCGCGCAGCCGGCGCAGAAGCAGGACTTGCTGGAGCTGCTGCTCGGCCTGGCCCCGCGCCTGCTGCCGCACGTCGAGGCCGTTTGGGAGCGCCTGGACGAGGCCCGGCGCGCGGGCCGCCGCATCCTGTTCGAGGGCGCGCAGGCCGTGATGCTGGACGTGGACCACGGGACCTATCCCTTCGTGACCAGCAGCAACACGATTGCCGCGACCGCGGCGGCCGGGTCAGGAATCGGCCCGGCGGTGATCGGCTTTGTGCTAGGGATCGCCAAGGCCTACTCGACGCGCGTGGGTGCCGGGCCGTTCCCGACGGAGCTGCACGACGAGACTGGGCGTCAACTCGGCACCCGCGGGCACGAATTCGGCACGGTGACGGGCCGTCCGCGCCGCTGTGGCTGGTTCGACGCGGCGCTGGTCCGGCAAGCCGTCAAGGTGGGCGGCATCCAAGGCCTGGCTTTGACCAAACTGGACGTGCTGGACGGCATGGCGGAGTTGAAGATCGGCGTCGGCTACGAGATCGACGGCCAACGCCTGAGCCATCTCCCGGCAGGGCAGGGGGCGCAGGCGAAAGCGAAGCCGATCTATGAGACGATCGAGGGGTGGGCCGGATCAACCCGCGGCGCACGGTCCTGGGCAGCGCTGCCCGCCCGGGCGATCAAGTATGTGCGCCGGATCGAAGAACTGGTGGAAACGCCGGTCACACTGTTGTCCACCAGCCCGGAACGGGACGACACGATCCTGATGCGCGACCCGTTCGAAAGCTAGGCCACCCCGCAAACCATACGGGGTGGCATCGGTCAAGCCGCCTGCTGCGTTGCCATGCGGCGCTCGGCGACCTGGGTCTTCATGGCCTTCTGCAGCTTCTCGAAAGCCCGAACCTCGATCTGCCGCACCCGCTCGCGGGAGATGCCGTATTGCTGCGACAGATCCTCCAGCGTCGTCGGGTTGTCCTTGAGCCGCCGTTCGATCAGGATGTGCCGCTCACGCTCGTTCAGCGTCTTCAACGCGCCGCTCAGCAGCGCCTTGCGGCCGCTCAGCTCCTCACGGTCGGCAAGCGCGCTCTCCTGGCTGTCGCTCTCGTCCACCAGCCAATCCTGCCACTCGCCCTCACTGTCGGCGCGGACCGGGGCGTTCAGGCTGTTGTCCGGCGCGGCGAGGCGGCGGTTCATGCTGACCACGTCCTGCTCAGGCACGGCCAACATGCGGGCGATCTTGGCCACCTGCTCCGGCTGCAGGTCGCCGTCCTCGATGGCCTGCATCTGGCCCTTGAGCCGACGAAGGTTGAAGAACAGCTTCTTTTGCGCGGCCGTGGTGCCCATCTTCACCAGCGACCAACTGTGCAGGATGTATTCCTGAATGGCAGCCCGAATCCACCACATTGCGTAGGTCGCCAAGCGGAAGCCGCGGTCCGGGTCGAACCGCTTGACCGCCTGCATCATGCCAACATTGCCTTCGCTGATCAGCTCACCGACCGGCAGGCCATAGCCGCGGTAGCCCATGGCGATCTTCGCGACCAGACGCAAATGTGAGGTGACGAGCTGATGGGCGGCGCCCATGTCCTCGTGGTCCCGCCACCGCCGTGACAACTCCAGTTCCTCTTCCGGAGCAAGCATTGGGAACTTGCGGATTTCTTGCAAATACCGCGATAGATTGCCTTCAGGGGCAACATTGATGATGGCAGCAGCCATGTGGGGCCTCTCTCGCCTCGGTGATCTGTCCCAACCCTATACGGCGTTGCGACACAATCGGTTGCGACGGAATTGAAGATAGGCGCGGGGATCACCATCACGTCCCAGAGACCACCCCGAAGCGATGACCATCTGGACAGGCCCCGACGCGGCACGCCCGCCACGCCAAGTGCTGTCGTTATACAGGACCACACAGGTCCTGTCAAGAAACGCACGGGGTTCCCGGCCTAATGATCCAGCGCTTCCAGCAAAGCTGCCATGTCGGCAGGAATGGGCCGCTCGAACAGCAGCGGTCGTCCCGTGCGCGGATGGGCGAAACCGAGCCGGGCCGCATGGAGGGCCTGCCGCGGGAAGTCGAGCAGGGCGGCGCGCACGGGACCCGTCAGCGCCTTCGCCACGGCCGGCACCCGGCGCAGATACACGGGGTCGCCCACCACGGGGTGCCCGGCGCTGGCCAGGTGCACGCGAATCTGATGCGTCCGCCCTGTCGCCAGCACGCATTCGAGGAGGGTGACAGGCGCCGGCCAGGCACGCAGGGCGCGATACCGGGTCAGGGCCGGCTTGCCGCCCCGGGCCACCACGGCCATGCGCTTGCGCTCCCGAGGGTCCCGCCCGATGGCGCCCTCGATCTCGCCGCTTGACGGGGTGGGAATGCCCCAGACCAGGGCTTGGTAGGCGCGGTCGATGTCGCGGGCGGCGAAGGCGGCGGACAGCGTGGCCAAGGCCTGCTCCGTCTTCGCCACCACCATGATGCCCGTGGTGTCCTTGTCGAGCCGGTGCACGATGCCGGGCCGGCGCTCCCCGCCGATGCCGGGCAGGCTGTCGCCGCAGTGCGCCAGGAGGGCGTTGACCAGCGTGCCGTCCTCATTGCCCGGCGCCGGATGCACCACCAGCCCGGCGGGCTTGTCGAGCACGATCAGGTCGGCGTCCTCGTGCAGGATGTCGAACGGGATGCGCTGCGGCTCCGGCCGGGCGGCGACCGCGGCCGGGGGCTGCACCACGAAAACCGCGCCGGGCCGCACGGGTTCGGCGGGGTCGCGCAGGGCCACGTTGTCGCGCAGCACGGCGCCGTCCTGCATCAGGGACTTGACGCGGGAGCGCGACAACGTGCCGATGGCGTCCGCCAGGAATCGGTCCGTCCGCTGCCCAAGCGCGCTGGGGCCGGCAACGACTTCGATTGACCCAGGCAAGGGCCGGACCAGAGAGGATGCAGCGTTGGGCGCATTGAAAGCCGCGGTTATCGTCATGGGGGTCCTGATCGTCG
>CAXTUQ010000056.1:1696-16873 GCA_964247405.1 uncultured Acetobacteraceae bacterium | reverse complement strand
GACCGCAAGCGGATCACACCTCAGCCACGCCAGGGAGCACATCAGAGGCAGCAGTCGTGGCAATTGGTATGACACCACCAAAGCTCGCCTCATCGCTGAAGCCGCCAAGGAGGTCTCACAACCAAACACGCGACCAGCACCGAAACCATGCTTGCGCGCATTGATCATTCGGGTGCGTGGTTGAGCAGCGAAGTTTGGAATGGCCGCGTTGTCAATGGGGACTGGACTGCTCTCGGCCACCTGCTCGCCGTACTACTTGAACCCCACGACAGGGTGCGGCGTGTAGGGCGCTTCCAGCATGGCGATCTCCTCCGGCGTGAGCGCAAGCGACAAGGCGGCGGCCGCATCGTCCAGGTGCTGCGGCTTCGACGCGCCGACGATCGGGGCGGTGACGACGCTTTTTTGCGCGACCCAGGCCAGGGCCACCTGTGCCCGTGGAACGCCGCGCCGCGCTGCGATCTTGGCCACGCACTGCACGACCTGGTGGTCGGATTCGGTGTTCGCGGCATAGAGCGTCTTGCCGAACACGTCGCTTTCCTGCCGGGCGCTGGTTTCGTCCCAGTCGCGGGTCAGGCGGCCGCGGGCCAGCGGGCTCCACGGCAGCACGCCGATGCCCTGGTCGGCGCAAAGCGGCAGCATCTCGCGCTCCTCCTCGCGGTTCAGCAGGTTGAGGTGGTCCTGCATGCTGACGAACTCGGTCCAGCCGTGCAGGCGCGACGTAAACAGCGCCTTGGCGAACTGCCAGGCATACATGGACGACGCGCCGACGTAGCGGGCCTTGCCGGCCCTGACCACGTCGTGCAGCGCCTCCAGCGTTTCCTCGATGGGCGTGGCCGGGTCCCAGCGGTGGATCTGGTAAAGGTCCACCCAGTCGGTGCCGAGGCGGCGCAGGCTGTTGTCGATCTCCATGAACACCGCCCGGCGCGACAGCCCGGCGCCGTTCGGACCCGGGCGCATACGGCCGTTCAGCTTCGTCGCGATCACCACGTCCTCGCGGCGCGAGAAGTCGCGGACGGCGCGGCCGACGATCTCCTCTGAATGGCCGTCAGAATACACGTTGGCCGTGTCGAGGAAGTTGATGCCCAGCTCGAACGCTTTCTGGATCAGCGGGCGGCTGCTTGCCTCGTCCATGGTCCAGGCGTGGTTGCCACGGTCGGACGCACCGTAGGTCATGCACCCGAGGCAGATGCGGGAAACCTCCAGGCCAGTCGAGCCAAGCCTCACGTAATCCATGCTGGAACTCCTGCGGTTAAAACGGTATGGGGGTCAGAACGGCACGGCGCCCATCGCCGACTATTCCGCAGCCGTCGCCAAGGCCGCCGTCTCCGGCCGCATCCAGACGGCCGTGTCGTGGAACACGGCGCCGCCCGCGGGCAGGGCAGGCTCGTCGCTGGTCAGCACGTTGATGCCATGCTGCACGCCCCCGAAGGCGCTGGCCGGCCAGATGCTCTCCACGATCACCGTGCCCCGGGTCTGGCCGGGCACGTGGCGGGCGTGCAGCACCACCTCGCCCCGGCCATTGCCCAAGCGCATCAAGGCTCCATCCTCGATGCCGAACCGCTCGCCGTCCTCCGGGCAGATCAACGCCTGCGGCCGTCCTTCCCGCTTCCGGGCGGTCGGCGTTTCCGTGAAGGTGGAGTTCAGGAACTGCCGTGCCGGCGCCGCGACCAACCGAAGCGGCCGCTCGTCGGTCGCCCCGTCCGTCAGCGGCGCCCAGTCGGGCAAGGGCGGCAGGCGGCCCTCCACGTCGCCGAGCGCCCGCCAGTCTGCCCGGAAATGGAACCTCTTGTCCGCATGCCCGAACCCATCCAGGAAATGCGCCTTGTGGAACGGAAGCTGCACATCCACCCAGCGCCGGGCCGCAAGCTCCTGCGCCGAGGGATAGCCCGAGGCGCGCAGGGTCGCGTCCGCAAGCTCCAGCCCGGTCATCGAAAAGGTCGCATCGGTCAGGCCGAAACGCTGTGCCAGTGCGCAGACCAGGTCGTGGTTGGACCGTGCCTCCCCAGGCGGGTCGATGACCCGCAAGCCGATCTGGATGTGGCTATGGCCGCCGGCCTGATAGATGTCGTCGTGCTCCAGGAACATCGTCGCCGGCAGCACGATGTCGGCGTAGCGCGCGGTTTCCGTCATGAAGTGCTCGTGCACCACGGTGAACAGGTCGTCGCGCATCAAGCCTTGCCGCACGCGGTTGCTGTCGGGGCAGACCGACGCCGGGTTGCCGCTCTGGACCAGCAAGGCGTGGACGGGAGGGCCGCCCAGCAAGGCGCCGGCATCGCCGGTCAGGATGCTGGCGATTCGGCTCATGTCCAGCTCGCGCACCGCCGGGTCGCGCAGGGCGGTGCCCTCGATCAGCGACTTGTCCCAGGTATAGATACCCTTGTTGTTCCATAGGGCGCCCCCGCCCTCGTGCTGCCATTTGCCGGTGACGGTCGGCAGGCAGGTGACGGCGTGCATGGAAGCCGCCCCGTTGCGCCCGCGCGTGAAGCCGAACCCGGCCCGGATGTAGGCGCGCGGGGTCGCGTTGTAGAGCGCGGCGAACGCTTCGATGTCGGCGGCGGGCAGGCCGGTGATCCCAGCGGCCCAGTCCGGCCCGCGGGTGGCCAGATGCGCCTCCAGCGCGGCCGGGTCGTCGGCGTAGCGGGCCATGTAGGCGTGGTCGGCATGCCCGTCGCGGAAGGCGCAGTGCATCACCGCGCAGGCGAGTGCCGCGTCCGTGCCGGGGCGCACGCCCAGGTGCAGGTCGGCGGCCGCCGCCGTCCCGGTGCGGTAGGGGTCGATCACGACCAGCTTCGCCTCACGCTCCTTCCGGGCACGGGTGACATGCGCCATCACGTTGACCTGGGTGGAGACCGGGTTGGTGCCCCAGAGCACGTTCAGGTCGGCCAGCGCCATCTCTCGCGAGTCGGACCCGCTCACCCGGCCGCATCCTGCCATCCAGCCGGCCGTGGCGATGGTGCTGCAGATCGTGCCCTTGCGCCCGGACCAGCGCATGGCGTGGCGGAGACGGAAGATGCCATCCCGGTTCACCAGCCCCATCGTGCCGGCGGAGCTGTAGGGCCACACCGCCTCCCTCCCGTGGCGCGCGGCAGCCTCGGTGAAGCCGGCCACCACGCGGTCGAGCGCCTCCTCCCAGCCGATCCGGCGGAACTCGCCGGTGCCCTTCGGTCCCACGCGCAGCATCGGGTGCAGGATGCGGTCTGGGTGATGTACCCGCTCGGCGTAGCGGGCGACCTTGTTGCACACCACGCCGGCCGTGTAGGGGTTGTCCGCCCCGCGCACGGTCCCAATCATCCGCCGGTCCAGGACCTCCACGTCGAGCGCGCATGTGCTGGGGCAGTCGTGCGGGCAGACGGAGGAACGGGTCTCGGTCATTGAGGCAGAACTCCAGTCCTGTGGTGAGCGGCAAGCCTAGTTCAGTCAGGCTGCGGCGGCGAGAACGACCGCGTTCCGGGATCGTGAGACGGCGCCGTGACGGCTGAGCTGGACTCATCGAGGCGCGACACGCTATATCCGATCGGATATGACGCATGGATGGAAACAGCGCAACCTGCCGGCCTTCGCGCAATCGTTTGGGCGCTGCCGCGCTCGACCACGGCGAGGGAAAGCGATGCGTTGCAGTCGGCAGGTGATCCAACCCTGTAACCTCTCAGCCTTGCCGCACGGATGCCAGGCAACGGAGTGGAGTGTAACATGGTGCGACGCCGGGCTTTGTTGATGGGCGCCTCGGCCTTTGGGTTGACCGCATGGCTTGCCTCCACGCGGCAGACGCCGGCCGCCGAAGCGACGGTCTTTCGTGTTGTGCGATCCGACGACGAGTGGCGGCATCTGCTAAGCCCGGATCAGTATTCCATCCTGCGCCGCAAGGGCACTGAGATGCCGGGATCGAGCCTGCTCGATCACGAGGCCCGGTCGGGCCGCTATGATTGCGCGGGCTGCAGCCAACCGGTTTTCAGTTCGCAGGCAAAGTTTGACAGCCGCACGGGCTGGCCAAGCTTCTGGCAGCCGCTCCCAGCAGGCGTTATCACCGCTGACGACAGGAGCTTCCTCATGGCGCGCACCGAGGTGCTGTGCAGCGGCTGCGGCGGCCATCTTGGCCACGTGTTCAGCGACGGCCCGAAACCGACAGGCCTGCGCTACTGCATGAACGGCGCGGCGCTGTCGTTCCATCCCGAAACCGCTTGAGCGAAAGCATCCTCATGATCCGTGTCTCTAAGCCCATTCTCGTCGCGGCCGTCGGCACGGCCGCCCTGGCGCTGTCGCTGCGGATGATGCAACCGCCGGCTTATGCGGAAGCCGCAGCCCGGGCGCTGCCGCCGCCGGCGCTGGACGTGGCGCCCGCCCGCGCCGGCTTGCAGACGGCCGTGTTTGCGGGCGGCTGCTTTTGGGGCGTGCAGGCCACGTTCGAGCACGTGTCGGGCGTGGTTGAGGCGGTGTCCGGCTATGCCGGCGGCCAGGTTCCCTCCCCAACATACGAGCAGGTGAGCACCGGGGCGACCGGGCACGCAGAGTCGGTTCGCGTCACGTTCGATCCGGCCCGTGTCAGCTACGCCAAGCTGCTGCAGATCTTCTTCTCGGTGGCGCTCGACCCGACGCAAGTTGACCGCCAGGGGCCGGACCGCGGCACGCAATACCGCTCGGAGCTGTTCGTGGACGGCCCGGAGCAGGAGCGGACGGCGCGGGCCTACGTGGCGCAGCTTGAGGCCGCCCATGCCTTCAGCCGCCCCATTGCCACGCGCATCGACCCGGCGGTCCCGTTCTACCCGGCCGAGGCCTATCACCAGGACTACCTCGTGCGGCATCCCGACGCCCCCTACATCGTGTACAACGACCTGCCGAAGGTGCGCAGCCTGGAGATGCTGTTCCCGGACAGCTGGCAGGCAGCGCCGGTGTCCGTCAGCACTCTTGCCTCGGATGACTGAGCGGCGCAGCAAACCGTGACGGCCTTGCTGCTGGCGTGCTGACCGTGGCGGCTCCCTGCATCCTGCCGATGCTGCCCATCCTGCTATCAACTGCCTGCGAACGCTGCCCTACGTCACGCGCCGGCATGACACCTACAAGGACCGCGGCCTGGTGGTGGTGGGCGTGCACACGCCTGAATTCGGGTTTGAGCGGGTCACCGCGAACGTTCAAAGGGCAACCGGCCGCTTTGGCATCCGTTATCCAGTGGCGCAAGACAACGCCATGGCCACCTGGCGCGCATACTCCAACCAGTACTGGCCGGCGGAGTACCTGGTTGACCGCAACGGGCATGTGGTGCTGAAGCACTTCGGCGAAGGCCGCTACGACGAGACTGAGAATGCCATTCGGTCGCTGCTGGCAGCGGGTGCGCCCGTGCCGCGCGACGACGGCGTGGACCGTTCGAAAATCGGGACACCCGAGATGTATTTTGGGGTGGCCAGGGTGGAGATGCTGGCCAGCCCGGAGCGGCCGCGCGAGGGCGAGGCGACATATTCCTCGCCCAGTCCGCTGCCCGCCGACCACTTCGCCCTGGTGGGCACGTGGAAGCTCGCCGCGGAGAATGCGATGCTTGCGCGTGACGGCGGGGCGGTGAACCTCGCTTTCCAGTCCGGCAAGGTGTTCATGGTGGCGAGCAGCGAGCGCCCTGTGACCGTCGGCATCGTCGTGGACGGACAGCCGCAACCACCCGTGACGGTGCAGGAAAGCCGGCTTTACACCTTGTTCGACAGCGGGGACTATGGGAGGCATGTGATGACCCTGTCCATTCTCAAGGCGGGGTTCGAGGCATTCACCTTCACCTTCGGATAGGCGTTCGCAAACAGCGAACCCCTGGGCAGGCCATTCACGTCGGCCGCCCTTCCTCCGAAGGCGCTGGCCGTCCCGCTCGCAGCACTGGCACGCAAGCGTGCTGCATCCCCTGCGACGTCCGCACGACGCCCACGGCCGTCTCGATCCCATACATCAAACGCAGGGACTGGGCCGTGATCAGCGTGTCCGGTGCCCCCGGGCCGATCAGGGTCCCGCCTCGCGGCAACAGCGCCACTTGATCCGCCACCAGGAACGCGTGATCCGGGTGGTGCGTCGTCAGCAGCACCGCCAGCCCGTTCTGCGCCAGCCCACGCACCTGCTCCAACACCAACGCCTGATTGCCGAAGTCCAGGCTCGCCGTTGGTTCGTCCATCACGACGCAAGCAGCCTCCTGCACCAGCGCACGGGCGATCAGCACGAGCTGGCGCTCGCCGCCTGACAGCGTCGTCACGGACCGGTCCGCAAGGTGCCCGATGCCCAGCCGCACCAGCGCCGCTTCGGCCAACTCCCGGTCCCGGCGCCCCGGGGCGGCGCAGCTCCCCCTGCTCGCCGCCCGGCCCATCGCCACGACCTCCCGCACCTTGTAGGCGAAGCCGCCGCCGGTGGCCTGCGGCACGTAGGCCAGCCGCCGGGCGACCACGGCGCGCGGCAGGCGGGCGAGGTCGCGCCCATCCAGCAGCACCTGGCCGGCGAGCGGCGGCAGCAGGCCGAGCAGCGTGCGCAGCAACGTCGTCTTGCCGCCGCCATTCGGGCCCAGCAGCACGGTCACCGTGCCGGGCCGGAGCGCGAGGCGGATGCCGCGCGACACCACGCGGGTGCCGTGGCCGATCGCCAGGTCCTCGGCGGCCAGCAGCGGGGTCACTCTTCCCGCCCGCGCCGGGCGACCAGCAGCAGGAACACGGGCGTGCCGACCGCGGCGGTCAGGATGCCGAGCGGGATCTCGATCCGCGCCACGTTGCGCGCCAGCGTGTCCACCGCGAGCAGGAACGCCGCGCCAAGCAGCATCGACAGCGGCACCAGCCGGCGCAGGTCCGACCCTCCGAGCAGCCGTGCCGCATGCGGCACCACCAGCCCAACCCAGCCCACCGCGCCGGCCATCGCCGTCACGGCGGCGGTCGCAAGCGTCGCCCCGAGGATCGCCGCCCCGCGCAGCAGGCCCGTCGATGCGCCAAGCGCCCGCGCCTCGTCCTCGCCGAGGGTCAGCAGGTTCAGGCGCCAGCGCAGCAGGAACAGCAGCAGCAACCCCGCCCCTGCCGGCATCGCCGCTGCGAGGAGGTCGCCGCGCGTCACCGCCGAAAGCGATCCCAGCAGCCAGAAGGTGATCGCCGGAAGCTGGTTGTAAGGGTCGGCCAGCACCTTCAGCAGCGAGATCGCAGCGCCGAGCAATGCGCCGAGCGCGATCCCTGCCAGCACCAGCAGCAGCACCGGGTCGCCTCCGGCACCACGCCGCACCGCGCCCATCAGCAGCGCCACCGCAGCCACGGCGCCCAGCCCCCCGAGAAACGCCGCCGCCTGCACGCCCACGACCGGCAGGCCAAAGAAGATGCCGAGCACCGCCCCGAGCGAAGCGCCGACCGAAACGCCAAGCAGGTCGGGACTCGCCAGCGGATTGCGGAACATGCCCTGGAACGCCGCCCCGGCGCCCGCCAGGGCGGCGCCCACCAGGGTCGCCGCCAGCACGCGCGGCAGCCGCACGTTCCACAGCACGGTCGCCATGGCAGGGTCCATGGCGCCGAGGCCGTACAGCAAGACGGAGAGCGGGATCGGGTACCGCCCCAGCGCCAGGGCTGCCAGCACGGCGCCCAGGAGAGCCGCGACCGCGATGCCCCAGGACCACCCCCCTCGCCGCATCCGGGTCCTAGCGGCGAGACATGGCGTCGCGCAGCAACGGCGCGAGCTGCGCCGGGTCGGGCCGGCGGCCGAACAGCAGGCCATGGAGGTCAGTCAAGCGCGCGTCCAGCGTATCTGCCGGCTGCGCCCCGAACAGCACCGGCAGCCAGACCAGGCCGAGCAGGCGGTTCACCGAAGGGGGCGCATCGATCCAGCCATAAGGCACGCCGGGCGCCAGCACGATCCGGCCGGTGCGCACCGCGCGCAAGGTGCGCCAGACCGGATCGGCCGGCGCCGCGGCGAAGAAGCGGGGATCGGCCGCGATGACCCAGTCGGGGTCCCAGGCGAGCACCTGTTCGGCGGACACCTGCGCCAGCCCGCCCGCACCCAAGCTGCGGGCGGCGACGTTCTCCGCCCCGGCGAACTCCAGGATCTCGGTGTTGATCGAGCCGGAAAGGCCGGTCTCCAAGCCGCGCGGGCCGCGGGCGTAGTATACGCTCGGCCGCCCCCTGGACCGCAGCCCGTCTGCGGCGGCTTGCGCTTCGGCAAGGATTTTGCGGGCCGCATCGGCGCGGACCGCGGCCGCTTCCCGGCGATCCAGGATCTCCCCCAGCAAGGCATAGGTTTCGGGGATGCGGGCCAGCGTGCCGTCGAGCAGCAAGTCCGGCAGGCCCGTCTGGGCCTGCACCCGGTCGGCCAGCGAGACGTAGGTCGCGCCGACCGATCCGTAATCCAGAACAAGGTCGGGCCGCTGCGCCAGCACGGCCTCGACATTCGCGGTGTTGTCGCGCCCGGTGAGGCGGCCGGCCTCCGGCAGCGCGGCAGCTTCTGGCGGCAGGAACGCCAGCTCCGCCGGGCTCGGGCGCCGCACCCAGCCGGTCATCAGGTCGGGCGCCAGGCTCCAAAGCAGGATCGACGCCGGAGGACCTGCCGGCAGGACGCGCCTCACTGGGCCGGGAAGAAGCACGCTGCGGTTCGCGCCGTCGCGCACCGTGCGGCCCGTCGTTTGCGCCCCGGCCTGGCCGGACAGCATGGCCCCGGACAGGGCGAAGGCGGAGCGCAGGAGGGTGCGGCGGGACGGCCTGTTCGTCATCGGCATGGCGGCGCTCTCGGTCATGGCGGCCACCTTACCGGCTAATCCATCGCGGGCGGAACGCCTCAGGTTCAAGCTGCAACCGTCGCCGACAGCACATGCCGGTCTCCGGCTGCCGCTGGATGAGCATCGGAGGCCAGGTCAACGGCTGCCAGGCCGGCTTAAGCCCATCCGTAATATGCGAAAGAACATAGCGCTTGCTCCAAACTGCGCACCTCGTTAGCGTTTTGGCCGCGGCTCCGCGTCCACCATCCTTGGCAGACGTTGAAGAGAGCCCACTGCACCGAGGGAAAGTCAGCAATGGAAGCTCTGAAACTCCTGATCAACGGCAAGCTGGTCGATGGCGACCAGACCATGCCGGTGCTCAATCCAGCGAGCGAGGAAGTTCTCGCCGAAATGCCCACGCGGTTCCGTGGCCCAGCCCAACGAGGCCGTTGCGGCCGCCAAGGCCGCGTTCCCCGCTTGGGCCGCGACTGATATCGGAGCGCGTCGGAAGATCATCGGCCAGATCGCTGACCTGATCGACGCCAATGCCAGCGAATTGGCCCGCATGCTGACCCAGGAGCAAGGCAAGCCGCTGGCGGAAGCGGCCGCGGAAGTCGGCGGCATGGCAGCGTTTTTCCGCTATTTCGCCACGCTGGACCTTTCAATGAAAGTCATCGAGGACAGCGGCGAGCGCCGGGTCGAACTCCATCGCAAGCCGCTGGGCGTCGTGGGTGCGATCATTCCCTGGAACTACCCGCTGCTCCTGCTGGCGTTCAAGCTGCCGCCGGCGTTGCTCGCGGGGAACACGATGGTCGTCAAGCCGGCGCCCACCACGCCGTTGTCGTCGCTGCACTTCGCGGCGCTGATCAAGGACCTCCTGCCGCCCGGCGTGGTGAACTTCATCACCGACGCGAATGACCTGGGCGACACTCTCACGGCGCACCCCGACGTCGCCAAGATCTCGTTTACGGGGTCGACGGCAACCGGGCGCAAGGTGATGGCGAGCGCGTCCAACACCCTCAAGCGGGTCACCTTGGAGCTGGGCGGGAACGACGCGGGCATCGTCCTCGACGACGCCGACCCGGCAGCGGTCGCCCCGGCCATTTTCGAGGGCGCATTCCAGAACAGCGGCCAGGTCTGCCTCGCGATCAAGCGGCTCTATGTCCATGAAAGCGTTTACGACCGCATGTGCGACGAGCTGGCGAAGCTCGCCGACGACGCCATCGTCGATGACGGCCTGAAGCAGGGTACCAGGCTGGGCCCATTGCAGAACAAGATGCAGTACGAAAAGGTCAAGGCGTTCCTGGTGGATGCGCGGGCAAGTGGCAAGATTGTCGCCGGCGGCGAGGTGCCGGATCGCGCCGGCTACTTCATCCGCCCAACGATTGTTCGCGACATCGCCGAAGGGTCCCGCATCGTGGACGAGGAGCAGTTCGGGCCCGTGCTGCCGCTCATCAAGTTCACCGACAACGACGATGCGGTGCGTCGGGCAAACGCCACGACCTACGGGCTTGGCGGTTCGGTCTGGTCATCGGACAAAGACCGGGCCTACAACCTGGCGGTGCAGATGGAGGCCGGAACCGTGTGGGTGAACCAGCACTTGCAGCTTATGCCGAACGTCCCGTTCGGGGGCGCCAAGTCTTCCGGCGTCGGGCGCGAGCTTGGCGAGGAGGGGCTGGCCGAGTTCACGCAGCTCCAAGTGATCAACGTCGCCGCTTGATGATGAAGCGCTACCTGCCGGCTTATAGCCGGCGGGTAGGTCTTCTATTGAGGTTTTGATCTTCTTACCGGCAGTCGAGCGTTTAAACAGGGTGTTGGCTGAGGTGGACCCGTTTTGTCGCACAGCGTGGCGGCCTGGTTAAGCTCGGCCCTGGTTGTTGTCAGAATGCCGCTACGCAGTGGATGAGGAAACTTTGATGACGGATAGCGAGACGCCAGTGTGGCTCATCACCGGATGTTCCACCGGCTTTGGGCGCGAGTTGGCAAAACTCGTGCTGGCGCATGGCTGGCGCGCCATCGTGACCGCGCGCGACCCGGACAAGGTTGCCGATCTCGTGCAGGGGCATGAGGACCGGGCACTGGCGTTGGCTCTGGATGTCAATCATCGCGCGCAGATCGACAGCGTGGTCCAGCAGGCGGAAGCCCGGTTCGGCGCCATCGACGTTCTGGTGAACAACGCCGGCTATGGCTACCTCGCCGCGGTCGAGGAAGGCGAGGAGCGGGAGGTCCGGGCCATGTTCGAGACCAACGTCTTCGGCCTGATCGCGGCGACGCAGGCGGTCTTGCCAGGCATGCGCCAGCGCCGGCGGGGCCACATCGTCAACATCTCGTCGGTCGGCGGGCTGGTCAGCTTCCCGGCCACAGGCTTCTACCACGCCACGAAGTACGCGGTTGAGGGCTTGTCGGAGTCGCTGGCCCAGGAGGTCGCCCCGCTTGGCATCAAGGTGACGATTGTGGAGCCCGGGCCGTTCCGTACTGATTGGGCAGGCCGTTCGATCAAGCAATCGGCGACCCGCATCGCCGACTATGACCAGACAGCCGGCGAGCGGCGCGGGCAAACCGAAGCGCGGAGCGGCAACCAGCCCGGCGACCCGGTTCGCGCGGCCGAGGCGATCATCGCGGTCGTTCAATCGACGACACCGCCGCTGCGCCTTGTGCTCGGAAAGCCGGCATTGGGGCTGGCGCGTGGGAAGCTGGACGCGCTGAGGCAGGATTTCGACACGTGGGAAAGCACCACGCTTGGGGCGGACTTCAAGGAGTTTCAGGACGCCTGATCCCGGAGCCAAGCGGCCACCGACCCAGGCCACCTTGCAAATCTGGGAAAGCGGAGAAGCGGCCCTATACGTTCCGTCACCGCGCTGCCCAGCCCCAAAGCGGCAATCTCGCACCAGAGCTGAGGCCCGGGCCTACCCGGCAGCAACCGCCTGCACGGACATCACGCGCGCGGCGCAGAACTTGAACTCGGGGATTTTGCCGAACGGGTCGAGCGCCGGGTTGGTCAGGAGGTTGGCCGCGGCCTCGGCGTAGCAGAACGGCATGAACACCATCCCGGTCGGCACGTCGCGGTCGCTGCGGATCTTCACCTGGACCGCGCCCCGCCGCGTTTCCAGACAGATGAACTCGCCGGGCTCGATCCGCATCCGCCACAGGTCGCCGGGCGACATGAACGCCACCGCCTCCGGCTCGATGGCGTCCAGCACTTCCGCTCGCCGGGTCATGGAGCCGGTGTGCCAGTGCTCCAGCACGCGGCCGGTGGACAGCACCATCGGGTACTCGTCGTCCGGCACCTCGTCCGGAGGCACGACCTTCGCCGGCACGATCCGGCCGCGGCCGGAGGCGGTGGGGAAGCCGGCGTAGAAGATGATCTCGTTGCCGGGCACGTCCGGCGCATCGACCGGGTAGGTGACGGCCCCTTCCCGCTCCAGCCGGTCCCAGGTGATGTTGGCGAAGGACGGCATGACCTGCGCCATCTCGGCGAAGATCTGGGACGGCTCGGTATAGGTCCAGGGCAGGCCCATCCGCTTGCCGATCTCGGCGATGATCCACCAATCCTGCCGCGCATCGCCCGGCGGCGACAGCACCGGCCGTGCAAGCTGCACCCGGCGGTCGGTGTTGGTGAAGGTGCCGCTCTTTTCCGCGAATGCCGAGGCCGGCAGGACTACGTCCGCATGGAACGCCGTTTCCGTCAGGAAAAGGTCCTGCACGACCAGGTGGTCCAGCAGCGCCAGGGCCTGCCGGGCATGGTTCAGGTCCGGGTCGGACATCGCGGGGTTCTCGCCCTCGATGAACATGCCGCGGATGCTGCCCGCGTGGACCGCCGTCATGATCTCGACCACGGTCAGGCCCTGGACGGGATCGAGCGGGGTGTTCCAGTACGCCTCGAAGTGCTCCCGGATCGCGGCGTCCTCGACCGACTGGTAGTCCGGGAACACCATGGGGATCAGCCCGGCGTCGCTGGCGCCCTGCACGTTGTTCTGGCCGCGCAGGGGGTGGAGCCCGGTGCCGGGGCGTCCGATCTGCCCGGTGGTCAACGCCAGCGCGATCAGGCACCGGGAGTTGTCGGTGCCGTAGATGTGCTGGCTGATGCCCATGCCCCAGAAGATCAGCGACGCCCGCGACGTCGCGTAAAGCCGGGCCACCTCGCGGATCGTCTGGGCGGGGATGCCGCAAACCGTCTCCATCGTCTCGGGCGGGAAGTCCTGGACGCGGTCCCGCAGCTCCTCGAAGCCCTCGGTGTACCCGGCGATGTACTGCTGGTCGGCGAGGCCCTCGTTGATGATCGTGTGCAGCATGGCGTTCAGCAGCGCCACGTCGCTGCCCGGCTTGAACGCCAGGTGATGCGTGGCATGCCGCGACAAGGCCTGCCGCCGCGGGTCCATGACGATCAGCTTGGCGCCGCGGTCCTTCACCGCGTTCTTGATGAAGGTCGCGGCGACCGGGTGGTTCACCGTCGGGTTGGCGCCGATCACGATGATGACCTCGGCGTCCAGCGCGGCTGAGAAAGGCGCGCTCACGGCGCCGGAGTTGATGCCCTCCATCAACGCCGCCACCGAACTCGCGTGGCAGAGTCGCGTGCAATGGTCCACGTTGTTCGACCCGAAGCCGATCCGGACGAGCTTCTGGAACAGGTAGGCTTCCTCGTTGGACCCCTTGGCGGAACCGAAGCCGGCCAGGCCCTTCGCCCCCTTGTCGGCCTTCACGCGCAGGAAGCCCTGGGCGGCCAGGTCCAGCGCCTCCTCCCAGCTCGCCTCGCGGAAGTGCGTCCACGGGTTGGCGGGATCGACCTGGTCCTGGGCGTGCTTGGGCGCATTCGGCAGGCGCACCAGCGGAACCGTCAGGCGATGCGGATGGTGGATGTAGTCGAAGCCGAACCGCCCCTTGACGCAGAGCCGGTTGTGGTTCGCCGGCCCGTCCTTGCCGGCCGCATACACCACCCGCTCGTCCTTTACCTCGTAGGTGACCTGGCAGCCGACGCCGCAGTACGGGCACAGGCTGTCCACCTTGCGGTCCGGCCAGGACACGCGCTGCTCCGTCTCGTTCAGGTAGGCGGCCGGCATCAGCGCCCCGGTCGGGCAGGCCTGCACGCATTCGCCGCAGGCCACGCAGGTCGAGCTTCCCATCGGGTCGTCGAAGTCGAACACCGGCTTGGCGGCGGCATTGCGGTACGCCATGCCGATCACGTCGTTGACCTGCACCTCGCGGCAGGCGCGGACGCATAGGTTGCATTGGATGCAGGCGTCGAGGTTCACCCGCATGGCCGGGTGGCTCGGATCGTGCGTCCAGCGCTGGGCGGCCGGCAGACGGCTTTCCGTGACCCCCGTGCGCTCGGCCCACCCCCAAAAGGCGCTGGTGGGGTCATGCGAGGTGGCGCGGGCCGGCTGGTCGGCGACCAGCAGCTCCATCACCATCTTGCGCGCCGCCGTGGCGCGGGCGGACCCGGTGTGGACCTTCATGCCCACCGCAGGCATCCGCTTGCAGGACGGCGCCAGCACGCGCTCGCCCTCGATCTCCACCATGCAGACCCGGCAATTCCCATCGGGGCGATAGCCCGGCTCGGGCCGGTGGCACAGATGCGGGATGGCGGTGCCGACGCGCCGGGCCACGTCCCACAGGCTCTCGCCGGCGCGGGCGAACACCTGCACGCCGTCAAGCTCGAAGGCCAGGCCCTGCGTTTCCGTCGTGGGGCCGTCGAGGTTCTGCGGGCCTTCCCGCATGGTGGAGCTGCTCATTCGGCTGCCTCCTTGGGGGCGAGGGCGTCGGGGAAATACTTGATGACGCAGGCCAGCGGGTTGCTCGCGGCCTGCCCCAGGCCGCAGATCGAGGCGTCGCGCATCACCTGCCCCAGCTCGGACAGCAGGTCCGCATCCCAGGCGCCCCGCTCCATCAGCATGCGTGCTTTCTGCGTGCCCGAGCGGCACGGCGTGCACTGGCCGCAGCTCTCGTCCTCGAAGAAGCGCATCAGGTTCAAGGCGATGGCCTGGATGTCGTCCTGCTGCGAGAAGATCACGACCGCCGCGGAGCCGATGAAGCAGCCATACTTCTCAAGCGTGCCGAAATCCAGCGGGATGTCCGCCATGCTGGCCGGCAGGATGCCGCCGGAGGCGCCGCCCGGCAGGTAGGCGGCGAACTGCTGGCCGTCGGCCATGCCGCCGCAGTGCTCGTCGATCAGTTCCTGCACGGTGATCCCAGCGGGCGCGAGCTTCACGCCGGGCTGGCTGACCCGGCCGCTGACGGAGTAGCTGCGCAGGCCGACCCGGCCATGCCGGCCCTGGCCCTTCCACCAATCCGGCCCGCGCTCGACGATGTCGCGCACCCAGAACAGCGTCTCGATGTTGTTGATCAGCGTCGGGCGGCCGAACAGGCCCACCTGGTAGGGAAAGGGCGGCTTGTGCCGCGGCAGGCCGCGCTTGCCCTCGATGCTTTCCAGCATCGAGCTTTCCTCGCCGCAGATGTAGGCCCCGGCGCCCCGGCGCAGGTGCAGCCGGGGCAGCCCCGGCTGCACC
>CAXTUQ010000056.1:0-1686 GCA_964247405.1 uncultured Acetobacteraceae bacterium | reverse complement strand
TCGTCGCGGATATAAAGATAGACGTCCGGTGCCTCGACCACGTGCGCCCCGATCAGCGTGCCTTCCAGGAAGCGGTGCGGGTCGGTGTTGAGGTAGTGGCGGTCCTTGAACGTGCCGGGCTCGCCCTCGTCGCCGTTGACGGCCATCAGCCGGGGGCCTGGCTCGTTGCGCACCGACCGCCATTTCCGCCCCGTGGGGAAGCCGGCGCCCCCCATGCCGCGCAGCCCGGTGCCGTCCAGCGCCGCCAGGACATCCTCGGCCGGCAACGCGCCGGACCGCAGCCGCTCCAGCAATTGGTATCCGCCGCCTGCCACGTATTCATCGTAGCCGATCGTGTCCTCCGGGATATGCGGGTGCGTGTCGTCCCGGGCCACGGCGTCCAGCACGGCGGGGGCGGTGGCGTGGTGCAGGAAATGATGCCCAACCTCGGCCACCGGCGCCTGGTCGCACAGGCCGACGCAGGGGGCGCGCACGACGCGCGCAGCCGCGCCCAGCCCGTCCGAGAGTTCCAGCGCGCGCAGCTCGGCATACAGCGCCTCGGCGCCGAACATGGCGCAGGTCACGCTGTCGCACACGCGGATGACCAGGGGCGCCAGGCCAGGCTCACCCTCTTTGGCGATATCGAAATGCGCGTAGAAGGTCGCCGTCTCGAACACCTCGGCAAAGGCGAGGCGCAGCTCGTCGGCCAGCGCCGCCAGGTGTGCGGCGGAGATCTGATGCCATTTGTCCTGGATGAGATGCAGGTACTCGATCAGGTATTGCCGATCCCGCGACCGGTCGCCGAGCAGTACGCCGATCTCGTGCTTGGCCTGCGGCATCACCTCCCGGCCCTTGGGGGTGGATTTCGCGCGCCGGCGCCCGGCGCCCGGATGCTCGAACCTCAGAACCTCTCCCGGTGCCGCTCCGGCCATGGCATCCCCTTCCGCAGTCTCTGCACGTCTCGCGCGTTGGTATATGACGAGGTTCCGTGTTTCGCCATCTGCTGCGTTGGCCTTACCTCAGAAAGCCCGCCATTGGGCCTGCCGCCCATGAGTTTAGAAGGAATAGCTTCGTGACCGCATCCCGCTGATGGCGCAACTTTCCGACGACTGCTTCGCCTTTGGGGGGAAGCTGCAAAGCGTTGATGCGGCATGGGCGCTGATCGCGGACTCCGTGGCGTGCAGCAGCGGGACCGAGCACCTGCCGCTGAACGACGCGGACGGACGGGTGCTGGCGTCCGATGTGACGGCGCCGGTCGATCTCCCGCCTTTCGTCAACTCGGCCGTGGACGGCTACGCAGTCCGGCTCGAAGACCTGGCGCACCGGCCGTTCCTTCGCGTGTCAGGGCGCCTGGCGGCCGGCAGCGCCGCCAATTTCCTGCCGCCGGGGACGACGGTCCGCATCTTCACGGGCGCCGCGCTGCCGCCGGGCGCCGACACCGTCTTCATGCAGGAGGACGTGGAGGCGGCTGGCGAGGGCGTCCGGTTCCCGCCGGGCCTGCGGGCCGGCGCCAACACACGCCCGGCGGGCGAGGACATCGCGGCTGGCACGTGCGCCCTCCTGGCCGGGACACGCCTCCGGCCGCAGCACTTGGCCCTGGCCGCGGCGCTCGGCCAGCAGACGCTCCCGATCCGCACCCGGGTTCGCGTCGCGCTGTTCTCGACGGGCGCCGAGCTGGTCGATCCTGGCGGCCGCCCCGGCCCGGCG
>CAXTUQ010000055.1:0-16930 GCA_964247405.1 uncultured Acetobacteraceae bacterium | reverse complement strand
CACCCGCAACCCTTTCGGCCTGGGCAACTAGGCCATGGGCATGACGGACCACGACTGGCGCGAGATCGCCGTCCACCAGGGCGTGCGGATGCGGCGGCAGCAGGCGGCGTTGCAGATCCTGCGTTGCTGGAACGGCCGCGAGAAGGGCTCGGCCGCCATCGCCGCCGCGATCCACCGCTGGATCGACGCCGGCATGCACGGGCCGGTGCCCTGGCCGGACGATCCGGCGTTCGGGCGCTGGGCCGCCCGCAACGGGTTCAGCAACGTGCGCGGCCACATCGGCGACCTTGTGCTCGCCGGCCCGTCCGCGGCGCTGCACTGATGATCCCGCGCGAGGTCGCCGGCACGCAGGACCGCTACGAGCGCAACGGCGAGCAGGCGCTGCGCGACGTCCGGCCGCTCTCGACGCGCCTGCGGCACTGGCTGCGCGGCGAGGCCTCCGGGTTCGTGCTGGGCGGCATGGCCGGCGCCACGCTGCTGGTGCCCGCCGCCTTCGACCTCACGCTCGGCACCGGCCTCTGCTACGCCGCCTGGGTGCTCGCCGCCCGGGTGGAGGCGCCGATCCGCCTGCCCCGCAGCGCGCGGCGCCGCGACTGGAGCGACCCCGACCCCAAGACCCGCAAGCCGCGCCGGGCGTCCGGCGACTACTTCGTGGGCTGGGACGCCTTCACCGGCAAGGAGATCTGGCTCAACAACGAGGACCTGCGCCAGCACGGCACCCTCCCGGGCACCACCGGCGCCGGCAAGACCACCACCATCATGAGCAGCAACGCCAACCCGCTCACCCAGGGCAGCGGCTTCTGCCTGGTGGACGGCAAGGCGAACTCCGAGCTGTACGGCCAGGGCTACGTGCTGCTGCGCCGCTTCGGCCGCGACGACGACATGCGGGTGCTGAACCTGCTCACCGCCAGCCTGCCGGCGGAGGCGCTGGCGCACGGCTACAACCTGCTGAAGCAGACCCATTCCTTCAACCCGTTCGCCACCGGCAACGCCGACGCGCTGCACGAGCTGCTGGTCAGCCAGTTGGGCGAGGCGCCGGCCAACGACACCAACGGCGTGTTCCGCGACCGCGCCGTGGCGCTGATCGGCACGCTGGCGCCGGTGCTGGTGTGGATGCGCGACCACAAGGGCATCTCGATCAACATCGAGAAGATCCGCTTCATGGTAGAGCTGAAGAGCATCTGGATGCTGGCCAAGCACAAGGTGTTCCTGGTCCGCAACCCCGACACCAACGAGGTGAGCGAGGTCGACGCGCGGGAGATGCCGGCCGACCTGATCTACCCCTTGGAGGCCTACCTCGGCGAGATCCCGGGCTACGACACCAGCCTGCCTTACAACGCGCAGCGGTCGGACGAGCCCTCCAAGCAGCACGGCTTCGCCATCTTCTACTTCACCAAGACCTTCACCCAGCTCGCGGTGAGCCTCGGGCACATCTTCAAGGTGGAGACCGGCGACATCGACATGCGCGACATCGTCATGAACCGCCGCGTGCTGCTGGTGAACCTGCCGGCGCTGCAGGGGTCGGACGCGACGCTCGCCGCCCTGGGCCGCATCGTCATCGCCTCCTTGCGCGCCATGATGGCGCAGCTGCTCGGCGCCAAGCTGGAAGGCGACCCGCGCGAGATCTTCGCCCACAAGCCCGGCATGGGCGTCGGCTCGTTCGGCGTCGACTTCGACGAGCTGGGCTACTACGCCACCGCCGGCATGGACCGCATGCTGGCCATGGGGCGCGGCATCAACATGGCCTTCCGCATCGCTTTCCAGGAGCTGGGCGGCATCTGGGCGGCGCTGGGCGACAAGATGTATTCCCTGCTCGGCAATGCCAACTTCACCGCCGGCATGCGCCAGCAGGACTCCGGCCGCACCTGGGAATGGCTGCAGAAGACCGCGGGCCAGGCCTGGGTGACGCAGGCCACCTCCTTCCAGGGCGGCCTGGACGGGGGCTACCGCGAGGGGCACACCGCCGACCTGCGCCAGGTCAACCGGGTGGACTGGAAGGACTACCAGAACCTGCTGCCCGGCGAGGCCGTCGTGCTGCTCGGCGGCCGGC
Source organism: uncultured Acetobacteraceae bacterium (assembly GCA_964247405.1). GTDB lineage: Bacteria > Pseudomonadota > Alphaproteobacteria > Acetobacterales > Acetobacteraceae > CAHJXG01. The sequence goes on along the minus strand of CAXTUQ010000055.1, from coordinate 14,880 downwards.
GCATCTACGCCCGGCTGTTCCACCACCCGCTGGAGATCACCGGCCGACCGCGGCTGTGCCGGACGCTGATGCTCGGCCCTCCGGACATCCTGGCGGTGCGCGGTCCGCTCGACCGCATCGCCCGGGTCCGGGGGCGGGTCCTGGCGGGCCTGCCGTCCGACGAGCCGAACGTGCCCGCGTCGGGCGTGCTGGAAGGCATGATCGTGGCGCTCAAGGGCGCTGCGGCCAAGGGCGCGACGGCGCAGGGCTGCATCGCCGCCGCGTTCGAGGCCGTGGGCCAGGTCCTCAAGGAGGAAGCCCGTGCCGCCGCTGCTCCGGCGGAACTGCTCCCTACAAGTGAGGAACTTGCCGCCGAGCAAACCGGCGAGGACGCGGGCGGCACGGACGACGCGGACAGCGATGCGCCTCACCGCCAGCCGGTGACGGAGTTCACGCCCATGCTGGACGTCACCGCCACCCGGCCTCCGATGGACCCCGGCCATTCCGGACGCCCGCAGGAGCCGGTCGATGCCGAGCTGCTTGCCGCGCTGATCGCCATCGAGGTCGCGGCAGGCGCCTCGAAACCGGCGGCGCGGGCCAGCGCCCAGGCGGCCTTGGGCGACCGCGATGCCGCACTTGCCGCCATCACCCTGCCGGTGCCGCCGCCCATGCCGGACGGCGAGCTGCGCGAGCGTGCCGACGGGCTGTGCGCCTGGTTCGCTGCGCTGGGACTCGCGGGAGCGCCGGACAACGAACGCCCGGAACCCTGGCAGGATGCTGCGGAGTGAACAGGGCGTCCGGCAGCGGCGGCACCGCGTCCCCGCCCGGCACGGTTGATCGCGTCCGAGCGCTCCGTTCTAATCCCGGTCGCCATCGCGCTTCCCGTCCACTTCCAACACCGAGCCGATCAGGTGCTTCCATGCGTATCGTCATCGCGCTTGCCTCCCTGGCTGCCGCCGCAGCCGTTTTGGCTTCGCCAGCCCAGGCGCAAGAGTTCGACTTCACCGGCCAGGGCACGGTTCGGGCCAACGGCCCCGGCCTGACATGCCTGGAGACGACCCACCCGACGTTCGGCTACGCCGCGCCATCGTTCTCAGCGCCGAAATTCGTCCGGTTCTCGCTGGTGGTCGCGGCCACCGGCCCGGCGGTGAACGGCTTCTTCCCTGTCGCGCTGCGCACCGGGCAGGCCTGGGTGCCTGCCGCCGACACCAAGCGCCCCACGCGGCTGCAGTCCTGCTTCGTGCGGCGCCTGCGGGACGGCCGCCTGCTCTACTCGTCGCACGACCGCATCCAAGGCGACTGACCCTCGCATGATCGCTCCCATCCCACGCGGCCCGGCCTTGGCTGCCGGCGGCAGCGACGAGCCGGCCAACCTTCGGCCGCAGAGCTTCAGCACCGAGCCTTGGAATGCCGGGGTCAAGGACCGCCTCGAATTCCGGCTCGTGCAGCTGGTCTGCCGCGGAGGTCTGGCGGCCGAGCAGGCGCAGCGCGACATCGCGGCGGACTGGATCGCGGCCTGCGCCAAGTATTGCCCCGCCCCGGCCGGCTGTCCCGGCTATGCCGCCACCCACGGCGGCGCTGAATAGCGCCAGCAGCGGGGATGCCCCGTTTTCGCCATGCGCGGCGAGGCTGGGCGCTCCAACCCTGGAGCACTCGAATGGCAACGCCACCCGCATCGTCCTACCCGGACGCCCTGATCCCGAACCTGTCCGAGGACGCCGACCAGAGCGAGGCGCAGTTCACCGTCACGATCGACGGGGTGACGCTCGGCGCCCTCCCGGACGGTCGCGGCCGCGCACGCTGCCTGCGCGCAGCACGCGTTCGCCTTCACCGGCAACCGGGGCGCCGGTCCGCATGGCGTCTCGGCCAGGGCGTCCCGGTGTCCTCGCCGGGAAAGCCGACTGGCCCGGCCAGGCCGAGGCCTGACAGGCCGCATGGCCCTGTCGGGCATCGCGGCTGATCCACCGGCAACGAACGTCACATGGACAAGGGGACAAGAGAATGAAAGTCGGATCGACACGCACAGCCTGGAGCTTCCTTCAGACGGTGGGCGTCAACACCCACCTGGCCTGGCAAGACACGGCAGGCTACGCGAACGCGTCCGTCGTGGAGAAGAGCATCGCCTATCTCGGCGCCACGCACGTCCGCGACGGCATCCCCTACACGGGCTGGACCCTGCCGGAGTACCAGGCCATCGCTTCGACCGGGGTGCGCTTCGACATCCTGGCCAGCGGCCCGACGATCGACATCGCGAAGGACATCGGGCAGGCGGCGGCCCTGATGCAGGCGGTGCCCGGCAGCGTCGCCGCGATGGAAGGCGCGAACGAGTTCAACACCGGGAACTACAGCTTCAACGGCGCCAGCTCGGCCGGCAACCCGGCCTGGGCGCAGCAGTACGGCCAGGCGCTGTACTCGGCGGTGAAGGGGAACTCGACCCTCTCCGGCGTGCAGGTCATCGCCGCCTCGATGGCGAACGCCGGGACGGCCGACATCCAGAAGGAGGGCAACCTGTCCGGCTTCGTGGACAGCTCGAACTGGCACACCTACTTCGGGAACGGGAACCAGCCGGAGCAGCACAACCTGTCGGCGGCCATCGCGGCGGCCCAGAGCACGGCGCCGGGCAAGCCGGTCAGCATCACCGAGACCGGCTACTACACCGCCGTGGACGCGATGGATTGGGGCGGCGGCGGCGTCACGCCCAAGGTGCAGGCGGTGCTGACCGTCAACACCCTGCTCGACGCCTTCAAGGACGGCGTGTCCACGACCTATCTTTACGAGCTGATGAACAACACCGCCAACCCGTCGAGCAGCGACCTGGAGGACAACTTCGGCCTGTTCCTGGCGGACGGCACGCCGAAGCCGGCCGCGACCGCGATCCACAACCTGACGACGCTGCTGGCCGATCCCGGCGCGAAGGCGTCCAGCTTCCAGACCGGGGCGCTGTCGGCCAGCATCACCGGGCTGCCCTCGACCGGATCGTCGCTGACGCTGGAGAAGTCGGACGGGACCTACGACCTGGTGGTGTGGAACGAGCCGCAGGTGTGGGACCAGCCGTCGCGCTCGGCGGTGACGCCGGCGGCGGTGCCGGTCTCGGTGGACCTGGGCGGCACCTACCAGACGGTGAAGCTCTACGATCCCGTGACCGGCACGTCGCCGACGCAGACGCTGAGCAACGCCAGCGCGGTGAGCCTGTCGCTGACGACCGATCCGGTCATCATCGAGATCGCCCCGGGCACGGCGGCGCCCGCCGCCACGGCCGCCCCTGCAGCCGCCAGCACGGCCCCTGCCCCAGCCGTCTCCGCCACAACCGCTCCTGCTACGATCGGGTCGGGATCGGACACCCTGGCGCTTTCCGTGTCGGAGGACGCCTATCAGGGCGATGCCCAGTTCACCGTGTCCATCGACGGGACGACGGTGGGCGGCGTCCGCACCGCCACGGCCTCCCACGCGGCGGGCGCGACGCAGGACGTGTCCCTCACGGGGAGCTGGGGCACGGGCGCCCACAGCGTCGGCATCTCGTTCATCAACGACGCCTACGGCGGGACCGCGGCGACCGACCGCAACCTGTATGTGGACCAGGTCGCCTATGACGGCCGCGCGGCGAGCGGCGCACCCGCGAGCCTGCTAGGGAACAGCACCGCGGCCTTCGCCGTCCCTGCGGCCGCCGGGACGACCCTCACGCTCCATTTGGCCGAGGACGCCTGGCAAGGGGACGCGCAGTACTCCGTCACCGTGGACGGCAAGGCGCTGGGCACGGGCGGCACGGTGACGGCGTCCAACGCGCAGGGGCAGTCGCAGGCGGTCAGCCTGCAGGCCACTCTGGCGGCCGGGGCGCATGACGTGGGTGTCTCCTTCCTGAACGACGCTTCTGGCGGGACCGCGGCGACCGACCGCAACCTTTACGTCAAGGGCATCGACGTGAACGGGACCGCGGTTTCCGGAGCCACCGCGTCGCTGATGGCCGCGGGGACGTCCCACTTCCAGATCGTGGTGCCGGCCGCCTGATACCGGCTGCCGCGACGCCCGGCTGCCTGCTCGACTGCCGGGCACAGCCGGGAGCGGCATTGCAGACGCGGCCGGCTGCACGGTGGGTGACAGGCCACAGCGGTGTGGAGGATACCTTTCGGCGCAGCAGCGGGTGGGGTGGCACGATCCTGCCCGCCGACGCTTCCATGGCAGATCCAGGCAACGCCGGTGCACACCCAGTCCCGTTTTCGCCATCGGCGGCGAGGCTGAACGCTCCACCCGAGGAGCACCCAAGTGTCTGCACCCGCACCCACCTTCGACGACGAGTTCGACACCCTCAACCTGTCCACCGGCCCCTGGAAGCCCGCGATCTCCTGGGCGCCGAACGGCACCACCGACCCCACTGTCTCGTCCTGGTCGATGAACCCCGCATGGGGGCCGACCTCGGCCACGGACGCCAACGTTTTTTCCGACAGCAACGGCGTGCTGTCGATGGCGATCAAGCCGACGCCGGGCGACGTCAAGCCTTCCGACGTGGGCGGCAAGCCCTTCCTGTCGGGCCAGCTCACCACCCAGGGCTCGTTCTCGCAGACCTACGGCTACTTCGAGATGAACGCCAAGCTCGGCGGGAGCGCCGGCGTCAACTCGGCGCTCTGGCTGCTGCCCGAAGACGGCTCCTGGCCGCCCGAGCTGGACGTCGAGGAGGTGCTCGGCAGCAGCCCGACCACCCTGGTCAACACGGCGCACTCGCAGGCCAGCGGCTCGCACACCGCCAACCCGCACTGGTCCAACATCCCCGACGCCTCGGCAGCGTTCCACACCTACGCCCTCGACTGGGAGCCGGACAAGCTCACCTGGTATTTCGACAACAAGCAGGTCGCCCAAGAGAACACCCCGGCCGACATGAACAAGCCGATGTACATGCTGCTCTCCGACATGACCGGCACGTCGTCGTCCTGGATCGGCCAGCCCGCCTCCGGCACGAGCACCGCCATGCAGGTCAACTGGGTCCACGCCTACGCCAGCAACCCCTATGCGAACGGCGGCCTGCCCAGCGGCTCCGCCGCGTCGGCCGGCACCTCCGCCAACGCGCAGCCCGGGCCGGCCGCTGCCAGCGCCACGGCCGCAAGCACGACGGCCCCGGTCAACACGCTCACGCTGCACCTGTCCGAGGACGCCTGGCAGGGCAACGCGCAGTTCCTGGTCAGCGTGGACGGCAAGGCGCTCAACACCGCCACCGAGGTGACGGCCTCGCACGCGGGCGGGTCGGTGCAGGACTTCGCCTTCGCCGGCAGCTTCGGCGCCGGGCCGCACGACGTCGCCGTGACCTTCCTCAACGACGCCTACGGCGGCTCGGCCGCGACCGACCGCAACCTCTACGTGAACGCGATCGACCTGGACAGCCAGCACCAGAACCTGGGGGCGGCGATGTACGGGAACGGCACGCAGCACTTCAAGCTCGGCTAGGAAGCCAGTCCCAAGCCGGCCGCCGCCATGCAGACCCCCTTTGGACACCCGGCACTGCGAGCCTCCTCCCTGCTTCGCAGGCAGCACACCGCCATGGAGCCCGTTCGCGCCATGGCGGGCGAGGCTCCTCCACTGTCAGGCCGGCGAAGGGAAGTCCTGGCAGGAGACGGCGGGTCCGCAGCTTCGCACGCGAAAGGCATTCTCATGAAACACGCCCGCATCGACACGCCCGACGGCTTCCGCATCGTCCACGCGGACGGCACCGAGCCCGAGCCCCGGGACACCGCCGGACCCATGCTGCACCTGCTGCCCAAGCTCTACGTCGGACCCGGCGTCATCGCCGCCTGCCCCTCGCCTCGCGTCGCCTGCACGGCACGCATCGTCTCGCCGGCGACGCGGTGGCAGATGCTGCTGGGCAGCCTGGTCGTCCGGCAGCCGCTGCCGAACCGCTGCTACCTGGTGGCCGGCACGTCGGACAGCCGGTATGGCTTCATGGTGCCGCTGCCGCCCACGCTGCCGGAGGAGGTCGCCGTCCGGTTCGAATGGCGCTTCACCGACCCTGCGCAGGCCGCGGCCGTGCGTGGCCTGGACGGCGGCAACGCGGCCGTGGTCGACCACCTGATCCGGCTGCGCCTCCGGTCCACCGGACGCGGCCAGGTGTTCTCGATGGATACGGGCGCCTGGCCAAGCACGGACAGCAGTCCTCCTGTCCGGCGCAAGCTGCAGGCTTCCGCGGTGCTCCGTGCGGACAGCCTGCCGGGCGCACGGCGGGAGAGCGTCTTGGCACGGCATGACCCGGACAGCGACGATCTGCTGCTGGACGAGCAGCTCGACGTGCCCGGCATCCTGCTGAGCGACATCTGGGGGCTGGACGAGTTCTCCGAGGAGCAGCTGCACGAGGTCGGGCAGACCGTCGAGTTCGCGCCGGCCTCGTCCGACACGCTGGCGCACCGGGACAACGCCTGCATCGGGATGCCGGCCGAGGTCCTGGTCGAGGCTGTCCGGCTTGCGCGCGCCATCCCCCTCGGCGAGGACACGCCGTATGCCGGGAGCATGGCGGCCTGCGAGCGGCATCCCGCCCTGCTGGCGCTGTGCGGCTGGTGGAACCGCAATGCCCCCGACCCCCTGCACCGCCGCGCCGGCCTGTGCGGCATCGACGTGCGGGTACGCGACGACGGCGAATACTGGAACGCCTGCCACGAGACGCCGAACCGGCCGGTGGACTTTCCGGTGAAGAGCCCGGAGATCGCGGCCCGCATCGGCGACGTCGTGCTGGTCGAGTTCCACCAGGGCCAGCATGCCGCCACCTTTCTCGGCGGGCACGGCTGCGAGCTGTGGGACGTGGCCGGCAATCCCTGGCAGACGGTGGGCGTCTCCGAAGCCGATGTGCGGTCCGGAGAGTGCGACGAAGCCTGGTATCCGCTGGCCGGGCTTGCCGCGTTCCCGGGGCGCTTCCCCAAGGCCTGGGAGTGGCTCACAGGCGATCCCGGACCGGACGTGCGGGATCGTCCCTGGGACCCCTCGTCGTCCATCGAACCGGGCAGCCGCGCCCTGATAGGTCAGGACAGGTCCAGCCGCGCACCGCTGCCGGCCGGCATCATGGACGACCCGCCGACCAGCGAGGCCGCAGCGGGTTCGGTTGCAGACCGCCACGCGATCCCCGCATCCATGGGCCGATGCCAAGGGCACGATCCCGTCGCGCGTGTCGGCCGGGGCGGGATGCTGCTGCGGCTCCTCGACCGCCTGACCCCGCTTCGCCGGCATCTGGCTGGCAGCGTAGAACGTCCCGCCGCTCCCGATGCCCCCTCCCATACTTGACCAGCCCGAACCATTGCCGGCACTTCCTGAACTGCCGCTCCAGCTTTCCGACCCCGATCTCATCGGAATGGCGACCCGGGATCGTCTTGCGCCGTAGCGCGGACGATCCCGGTTCGGTGCGGCTGCTGGCTCCTCGATCCGGCCGAGCCCCAAGCGTGCCTGGTCCTGAACAAAGCTTTATGTGCTATAACGTAACGAGATGGCATGGCATGGCACATGCCGGACACTGCGGAGCCATGCCTTGAAGCAGACCGACCTGCCGGACGACGAGGCCCTTTCGGCGATCGAGGAGGCCCTTGCGCACCGGTCGCCACGACCTTTCGTGCCGGCCCTGGAGCGCCGGTACGAGGCCCGCCGCGGCCCAGCCCGACGTGGCCGCCTGGCCATCGCCCTGTCCGTTGTCGCCGCGGCGGTCATGGCTGCCTGGGCACTGGACTGGGTGGATGGCCTGTCCAGGCTCAGCCAGGCGGCCGCCTGGCGCGCGGGGCTGGCCGCGCTGTGCGTCGCGGGCGCCGTCCTGTTGCGGCGCGTGACGCGGCCCTGGCAAGAGAGCGTGCTGTTCGGCTTGCCGTGCGTCGGCGTCATGGCCGTGATCGAGGCGTTGGGCCAGCACGCGCCGGTGCGGTTCGCCGACCGCCACATGGTGGTCGCGATCATATCCGGCGTCGCCCTGCTGGTCGGCACGCCCGTCCGGCTCGGCACCGCGGTCGGCGTGGCCCTGGCCTCGGTCGCCGTCTTCCCTGCGGTGCTGGCCTTCGTGCCTGGCCCCCTGCTGCTGGCTGAGAACCTGGACCTGCCGATCTTTGCCCTGGGTGCCTTCGCCCTGGGCATCATGCTGGTCCGGCGCCACGAGATCGGCCGGCGGACCAGCTTCCTGCATGCCCTGCGGCACGAGCACACGGCCAGGGAGCTGAACGCCCTCAACGCGGAGCTGCTGCGGCTGTCCTGCACCGACATGCTGACCGGCCTCGGCAACCGCCGGCAGTTCGACGTCGAGGCACGGCGGCTCTGGGGCGAGGGGCGCAGCCCTGGCCTCGGCGTGGCGCTGATCGACGTGGACCACTTCAAGAGCTTCAACGACGCGGCCGGGCACGAGGCGGGAGACGTATGCCTCCGCGAGGTGGCTCGTGCGATCGGGGGCGCCCTCCGGGAGGAGGACCGCGCCTCGCGCCACGGCGGCGAGGAGTTCGTCGTGCTGCTGCCCTGCACGGGGCGGGAGGAGATGGCGGCCGTCGGCGAACGGCTGCGCGCGTCGGTGCAGGCGTTGGCGATGCCGCATCCGGGGCAGGGCGGCAGGCCCGTCACGGTCAGCGTCGGCCTGGCATGGCGCGGCACGGCGCTCCGCAGCGGGCAGCTGGCCGACCTGCTGCGCGAGGCGGACCAGGCCCTGTATGCGGCCAAGCGGGCCGGCCGCAACCGGGTGCTGCACGCGGACGACGCCGCGGCCCTCGGGACGGCGCTGTCCGACGCGGCCATGCCGACGCGCCAGTCATAGCGGCACCGACGAGGTCCGGGCCGGTCGCGCTCCGCCGCGGGATCGTTCCCGCTTCACGGCCCCCGGCCTGCCCAGGCACTGGAAGCAGGGCATGTGGGCGGACTGTCTCCGTTCGCGCCACCCCGGGCCACGATCAGCGCTCCCACTCAGGAGCGTTCCATGTCCCGTCCAATCGCCCCCTTCACCCTGGCTGCAGCCCTGGCCGCCGCGTCCTTGCCCCTTGCGTCACCTGCATCGGCGGCGCCTTCGGCCGACACCCCCGTCCCCGCAGTTTCGCATACGGGGCCGGAGCCGTTGCCGAGGTGGGGCCGCCCGCCCGAGGCCGTCCGTAACGCCCACGCCGCCCTGCGTGACGCCTGCGCGGCCTGGCCGAAGCTGGTCCCGCTCGGATCGGAACCGCCAGCCGCGCTGCCGACAGAAGCAGATCAGCAGTATGTGTCGAGCTGCAACCTCGTCCTGGACCCCGAAGGCACCGGCCAGCTCTCGCTGCTGCAAGGCGGTGCGCTCGGCGCGGCGGCGGCCGGCATCGCCGCGGTCGCCTTCAAGCTGGCGAAGTTTTTGGTTTTCGGGTTGGGTGAGGTAGCCGGTCGCGGCTTGATCGGCTTGTGGGACCGGCGCCGGCGGCGCCTCGACGGCTGGCCGGAGTAGACGGCGTGGCACCGGATGGTTCCGCCCCGCCCGCCATCGCGCCGGCGCCGGCGCCGCCGCGTGCCACGGACGGGCTGACCCCGGCCCAGGCCACCGCGGCGACGCACGACGGCCCCATCCTGGTGCTGGCCGGCGCGGGCAGTGGCAAGACCAAGACGCTGACGGCGGCGCTGGGCTGGCGCATCGCCAACCTGGGCATGCCGGCGTCCCGCATCCTTGCCGTCACGTTCACCAACCGGGCCGCCGGCGAGATGCGCGAGCGCATCCAGACCATGCTCGGCGGCGGCGCCAGCCCATACTGGCTCGGCACCTTCCATGGCCTCGGTGCCCGCCAGCTCCGCCACGAGCCGGAGGTTGCCGGTCTGCGGCACGGCTTCGACATCCTCGATGCGGAGGACAGCAAGCGCCTGGTCAAGCGCAGCATGGCCGCCCTCGGCCTCGATCCCCGGCCAGGGGCCGACGACGCCGGCTACTCGCCCAAGTCGCTGTGCAAGGCGATCGGCCGCATGAAGGACGCGCTGGTCCTGCCCGAGCAGGCCATGGCGCACGTCGAGGCGCTGATCGCCGAGGGCGCCCGCAGCGGCATGCCGGTCGATCCCGTCGGCGCGCGGGTCGCGGCGCAGGTGTACGGCGAATACCAGCGCCGCCTCCAAGAAGCCAACCTGGCCGACTTCGGCGACCTGCTGCTCTACCCCACGGTCGCCATGCAGCGCGACGAAGCCTACCGGCTGCGCTGGGCCGGGCGCTTCGACAGCATCGCCTGCGACGAGTACCAGGACGTGAACCACGGGCAATACACCTGGCTCATGCTGCTGGGCCAGGACCACCGGCGCATCTTCGTAGTCGGAGACGATGATCAGAGCGTGTACTCGTTCCGGGGCAGCGACATACGTTTCATCCGCAGCTTCACCCGCGACTTCCCGGAAGCCGTGCAGGTCCGCCTGGAGGAGAATTTCCGCTCGACGGGGCACATCCTCGCCGCCGCCAACGCGGTGATCGCCTGCGACACGCAGCGCCTGGGCAAGACGCTGTTCACCAGCAAGGGCCTGGGCGAGCGCGTCGAGGTCGTGGGCTTCCGCGGGCCGCAGGAGGAGGCGGGTGGGATCGCGGCCGAGATGGTCCGCCGCCACGCGGAAGGCGTGCCGTGGGACGGCATGGCCCTGCTGTTCCGCGGCAACGCCCTGGCCCGCGGCTACGAGGAGGCGCTGCTGCGGGCGCAGGTGCCCTACCAGCTCCTGGGCGACACAGGCTTTTACCAGCACGCCGAGATCAAGGATGCCCTGGCCCTGCTGCGCCTGGCGGCCCATCCCGAGGACCCGCAGTCCGACGATGCTTTCCGGCGCTTGGCCAACGTGCCGGCCCGCGGGCTGGGCGCCAAGGCCGTGCAGGCGATTGAGGCGGAGGCGCACGCCAAGGGCTGCTCGCTGCTGATCGCCGCCCGCACGGCGGACATCAACCCGAAGGCGCACGAGGCGGCGCTGGGCTTCGTGGACGTCGTGCTGGACGCCAGCGCCGACTTCACCCTGAGCCTGGCCGACCAGCTCTCCCTGCTGCTGGACCGCACGGGCTACCGGGCGATGCTGCGCGACAGCCGGGCGGACGGGGCCGAGGGGCGGTCGGAGAACCTGCAGGAGCTGCTGCGCCTGGCCGGCACGTTCCACGACGCCGAGGCGCTGCTGGAGCACGGCGCGCTGTCCGGACAGGGGCCGGAGCGGGAGGGCACCGGCGACGGCCGGGTCAAGCTGATGACGCTGCACAAGGGCAAGGGGCTGGAGTTCGACCACGTGTTCCTGCCGGCCTGGGAGTCTGGCCTGTTCCCGGCCGACTACTCCGACATGGGCGAGGAGCGCCGGCTTGCTTATGTGGCGCTGACCCGGGGGCGGGTGCGCGTGACGGTCAGCTACTGCGCATTCCGGCGCGGCTTCACCAAGCCTTCGGTGTTCATCGAGGACCTGCCGGCGGAGAACGTCGTGCACGGGTGGCTGCACGACCGCGATCGCGGGCATTCAGGAGCAGCTTGCTGATTTGCTTGAGCAGGCACCTGGAGGTGTCGCTGGCGGCGCCAATAGGCGCGATCCTGCGAAACTGCCTTTGCGGCTGGCGCACAGCTCATCCTGCCGCCCCATGCTGTCCCGGTAAAAGACGAGCGGCACGCGGGCTGGCAGATCGGGCCGCATTTCGGCAAGGTCGGACACGACGCCCGCCGCGTCGTTGGTGACGGAGCGCTGACCGTCGCGGTCCAGGTCCACGACGACCAGGACGCCGCCGGGCGCAACCTGCGGGGTATAGGCGGCGGTAGGCTGGCCATTGCGGCGCAACCGCGGCGGCGTCGTAACCTGTCCCGGTTGGCCGTGCCCAGCCCCCTGCCCTTGACCCGCCTTTTGCGCCATCAACTCTCTCCCGAAACTCGCAAGACTCCCCAACCAATCAAGAAGCGGTTTCAAGAGGCTGTTTCGGGGAGCAGAAACGCCCGCCGCACCTGATACGCCCCGACACCCGCCGCTCTCCTCCGAAAACGGGGGGTTTATGGGGGAGAGAAGCGGCTTGCCTACGATGTTCACGGCTTTATCGGCATATCCCCTCACGCATGAGGCCAGGCGTAGATTGCGCTCGGCGGCAACGAGGCAATCACGGCTTTGGCCGCGATCTGCGCCCGTCACGCGGCCGGCAGGGTCAAGCCTCCTGGTGGGCTGCTGCGGGAAATGGTGGAGCTGCACCAGAAAGGCACGCTCCGGCTGGACCGGGCTTTGTTCGGGCTGGCGGAAAGCTGAATAACAGCCGATAATAAAATGAATCGCCGAATCAATCCGACCATGAATCTTCTAGCAGCTCAGTGTGACTGTCCAGTATTGTGCCACGGACTGAGCAGTGCGTCAGGAACTGGACGGCAGAATGCCAGGTTGTTCTGGTTGGAATGCAAACCGGGTTGGTCAGATGACAATGACAAGCGCGTCAATGATCGAGATCGGTATTGTTCAAATAATATTTTGCAGTCGCATTGCCGAAATACAACGTAGAGGTAACTTAGAAAAAAACATCCAGGAAATAGTATGGCATTCACGAATCAAGAATGCCAAGTTGGGGATAACAGGCGCGTTGCTGACTGACAAAGCGTCATTCGCACAGGTGGCTGAGGGATCGGTTGCCTCTATCGATGGCATGTATTCTGACGTTGTTGATGACAAGCGGCACCACGGCATTGAGTTGCTCCAGTATGTCGTTACCCACGTCCGATTGCTGCCACTGAATGCACTGGCTTTTGCCGAGGTTGATCGCATTCCGTGCATCGGCGGGATTAACGGCCACAGCACGCCCTTGGATCGCCGAAAAGCCTGCCTTTCTGTGCTTGCGGCCCTCCGGCCCTTGTTGCTTAGGTAGTCGTGGCTTGCTGTCCGGCTTTACGGGCGCAGCCTGCCGCTAATGCACCGCCTTGGTCAGCAAGGCTTCGGCGACCTGCCGCCGGAACCCTGGACAGGCCCTGTCAGCCCGGCTGGATGGAAAATGCGGCATGGCCCGTCGATGGGTTGTGAAGGCCTGTTTTAATGGCCAAGCAGGACAGCGGCGAAACCCACGCCGGAGATGACAGCAATCAGAGCCAGGCTGCCGATTGTCGTGTAGCGGGAGACGGGATCTACCCTGTCTGGCCAGCATTCTTCGCCCAGTCGCACTTGCCTCGTCGTCCGTCAGCTACCTTGATCTGCCGGGTCCTGAGAGGACAGGGCGCTCCCGGCCGGCCTGGTGAGTGGCCCGTAGTAATGGGCACGGCTCAGGTCATCGGGCGAAAGCAACGCGACCCCGTCCTGCCAGACGCCGCGACTGGGCGTGGGCCAGTCCTCGCCATGCCAAAGCACGGGGCGTAGGCCGTCGCCATCCTCGATCCAGTGCCACGCGCTGCGTTCCGGCGCATCTGGCCTGCCGTCCCACTTCCGTCGCCCCGTTTCTTGCTCGACCGAACCGGGCCCTGCCATGTCCGCGCTAAGACTGCCTACGTCGCTGGCCAACTTGTGAGGCGCACGCCCGGCTTGTTGGCTGAGCAGCTTGCGCGATGCGGTGATCAGTTGTCGCGAGCTGGCCAATAGTTCGGCGTATTCCTCGCGCTCCCTGACGACCCAAGCCAAGGTGCGTTCGGAAAACTTCAGCCCCGTCGCGTGCTGCCGCCGGCTGAAGTCGGAGAGCTTCATGCGCGCGGTTCCGCGCCTGGAGGGCAACGCGCTGCAAGGAGGGAGTACGGCCGGTTCAATCGGCGTCGGGTGGGTCGGTGGGAACCTGCCGAAGAGTTCTCAGCGCAGGGAACCGAAGGCGAGTATATCATTTCTCGCCTGTAAACCTCCATGACCGACTTGGCTGTCAGGTGCCGTACGTGGTCAGAAAACAAGCGTGCCGAGCAGGTCCAGTAGCCGACACTTTTGACAAATCGCGTGAGTTGTTCGCAGTGGCTGTTTCGCACGCCTTCGCGGTCACTGGGCCTGCTTCAAGGCTGCCGGCTCAGCCCGGTTCGGCGTCACCGCAATAGGGCAGGTCAAGCCGGATCGTGGTGCCCTGCCCCGGCGTGGTCTCGATCTTGACCTTGCCGCTGCACATGGACGCAAAGCGGTGCGCCATCCATAGGCCAAGGCCCGTGCCTTTGCCGGGCGGCTTGGTGGTGAAGAACGCCTCCGCCGCGCGCTCGGCCACGGCGGGCGCCATGCCCGTGCCACTGTCCGACACCGACACCTCCGTCGCGAGCTGGTCGCCCAAGCCGTCCAGCCGCGGCCCGCGGGTGCGTATCACCACCATGCCGCCGTCCGGCATGGCGTCGGCCGCATTACGCACCAAGTTGAGCAACACGAGTTCCAGCAGCGCGGGGTCGAGACGCACCGGCAGCCGGCCCGGCGCCAGTTCAGCCGCAAGCTGCACATGCTCGTCAATCTGCTGCCCCATGATGGCGACGAACCCGCCCACCGCTGCATTCAGGTCTACGATCTCGGCCTCGCCATCGCCGCCCTGCGCCTGGGACAGCACCTGCCGCATCAGATGGACCGCCTGCCGGGCACCCCATTCCGCCCGTGCAAGCTGCTGCTGCCCCTGGTTGTCCAGCGGCTGGCGGCGGAGCTGCTCCAGGCTGCTCGACACCACCGTCAACAAGTTCCCCAGCTCGTGGGCTACGTCGGCGCCGAGGCTGCCCGGAAAGCCCGCCTCTCCTGCACCGCTGGGCTGAACAACAGCGGCTTCCTGCGCGCCGGGTTGGTCGATCATCGTCCCGCCGCCAAGCCGTTCGGCTGGCAAAGCCTGTTTCTGTTCATGAATGCAACCATACGCTGCTCCTGAAAGGCTTGTCTATTTTTTGTTACGACAAGCTGGGCGATCCGCCTCTGTAGGGCACAACCCCGTGACGCCTGGCAACCCGGCGCTGCGCGGAACCTTGTCCTAGCAGGGGCGGAGTAGATGGCATGTTCGCGTGGTAGTCTGAGCTGTGTGCATCCTGCTGGTCGAGGACGAGTGGCTGATCCGCAGCATGTTTGCCGAAG
>CAXTUQ010000054.1:0-16934 GCA_964247405.1 uncultured Acetobacteraceae bacterium | reverse complement strand
ATGTCGTTCAAGGTTCAGGTCGGCCCGGCGCAGATCGCCATTCACCAAGGCAGGACCGTGCTGGTGTGCGAGCCGGACGGCACGATCCCGTATCCCAGCGACAAGGGGCTGTATTTCAACGACACGCGCCTCATCAGCAGTTGGTCGATCTATGCCGACGGCGTGCGCTGGGACCTGCTGAACGGCGGCGCCACCCGCCACGACACCCTGTCCATCCACCTGGCCAACCGCGCGCTGCTCACGGCGTCCGGGCCGGTCCCCGCGCGCACGCTCGGCATGATGCTGACCCGCTCCATCCAGGGCGGCCTGCACGAGGACATCGACATCGCCCATTACGGCGCCGATGCGGTCCGCTTCAACCTGGAGATCGGCATCCGCTGCGACTTCGCCGACCTGTTCGAGGTGAAGTCGCACAAGTTCATCCGGCGAGGCAGCGTGGCGACCGAGTGGTCCGCAGACCGGCAACGGCTGCAGACGACCTACACCAACGGCGACTTCCGCCGCTCGGTCTGCGTCCACCCGCACGGGGCGGCGATGACCTACGCCAACGGCCGCCTCAGCTTCGTCGTGGACCTCAAGCCCGGCGAGCATTGGCATTGCTGCCTGCTGTATGACCTGGGCGACGGCGCCGAGGCCTTCGCGGCCCCGGACCGGTGCGGCTACAACGTGGCCGCCGAGGCCGCAGCGGCGCCGCAGTGGAAAGACAACGTTCTCAGCATCCACACGTCCAACGAGGAGTTCTACCGCAGCTTCCATCAAGGGGTGGACGACATGGACGCGCTGCGGCTGCCGAAGAACGGCACGAACGGCATGTCGTTCGTCCCCGCGGCCGGGCTGCCGTGGTTCACCGCCCTGTTCGGCCGCGACAGCCTGATCGCCTCCTTGCAGACCATGGTCATCTATCCGGAGGCCGCCGGGGCGACGCTGGACGCGCTCGGCCAGCAGCAGGCGACCGAGCGCGACGACTACCGCGACGCCGAGCCGGGGAAGATCCTGCACGAGCTGCGGTTCGGCGAGCTGGCCCACTTCAAGCTGATCCCGCACACGCCGTATTACGGCACCGCGGACGCGACGCCGCTCTACCTCGTCACCTTGCACGAGGCCTGGCG
This sequence comes from uncultured Acetobacteraceae bacterium, assembly GCA_964247405.1. Lineage (GTDB taxonomy): Bacteria > Pseudomonadota > Alphaproteobacteria > Acetobacterales > Acetobacteraceae > CAHJXG01. Next base: position 15,825 of record CAXTUQ010000054.1, on the reverse strand, counting down.
CTGGACCGGGGATCTCGACCAGGTGCGCCGCCTGCTGCCGGTGGCCGAGGGCTGCCTGCGCTGGATCGACGAGTGGGGCGACCGGGACGGCGACGGCTTCCAGGAATACCAGACCCGGTCCCCGGTGGGTTACGAGAACATGGCCTGGAAGGACGCCGGCGACAGCGTGCCCTGCCTGGACGGCACCTTGGTGAAGGGTCCCAAGGCGCTGTGCGAGCTGCAAGGCTACGTATACGACGCCTGGATGCGGATGGCGGAGCTGTTCGACGCCCTGGGCAGCCCGGACCGCGGCGCCGAGCTGCGCGCCAAGGCGGCGCGGCTTTTTGCCCGGTTCAACGACGTGTTCTGGGACGAGGCGGGCGGCTTCTACGCCTACTGCCTGGACGGGGAGAAGCGGCCCGTGCTGACCGTTGCCTCCAACGTCGGCCATTGCCTGTGGTCCGGCATCGTCCGCCCGGACCGCGCCGCCCGCGTGGTGCAGCGGCTGCTCGCGCCGGACATGTGGTCGGGCTGGGGCATCCGCACGCTTTCGGCGGACCACCCGTCCTTTAACCCGTATTCCTACCAGAACGGCTCGGTGTGGCCGCACGACAACGCCATCATCGCGCTGGGCTTCCGCCGCTACGGCTTTGCGCAAGAGGCCGCGCGCGTCGCACGCGACCTGAGCGAGGCGGCGAGCCACTTCAACCTGAACCAGATGCCGGAGCTGTATGCCGGGCTGGCCCGCGCGCCGTTCGGCTTCCCGGTCCAGTACATCGGCGCCAACGTGCCGCAGGCCTGGGCGGCGGGGTCGGTGTTCATGACGCTGCGCGCCATGCTGGGCCTGGAGCCGGACGCGCCGCAGGACCGGCTCCACATCGACCCGGCGCTGCCGCCGTGGCTGCCGGACCTGACCCTGATGGGCCTGCGCATGGGACGACACAGCTTCGACATCCGCTTCTGGCGCGACGGCGACGCCACCGCCTACGAGGTGCTGCGCGGGGACGCCGGCGCGGTCGTCCGAAACGTGCCCGCTGCGTAAGCCGTGCCGCCCGGGCAGAGGCTGGCTAACGTCCGCTCGTCGCGGCCGTCGCGACGTCCTGGCGCTCGCCCCGAAGATGGCTGAGCAGCCGCACCACCTCCTCCGCCGCCGGCAGTTCCGGGGTTCGCCACACGAGCATGCCGGCGCGGTCCATTAGGCTCATCGCGGTGGAATGGTCCTCGCCGAAATCCGAGGTCCCGTCGAAGAACGCCCGGGTGCGGGCCAGGTCGGCCTTGGCGGGCGCTGCGGCGGTCCACCCGGTCCCGGCCTCCAGCCCGTCAAGCCAGGCTTTCAGCACCTCCGGCGTGTCGGTGAGCGGGTCGATGCTCAAGGACAGGAGCTGGATGCCGTCGGAGGCGATGCCCGCCAAGGCCTCTTGCGTGCGGGCGAACGTTGTGGCCTCGATCGGGCAGATCGACTTGCATTGGGTGAACATGAGCTGGATCGCCGTGACGCGCCCGAGCAGCCGCTCGCGCAACGGGCCGCGGAACCCGTCGCTCGTGACGACCTCGATGTCGGGCACCCTGAGCGGCGGCTTGACCGGGCCGATGTTGCCATGCGCGAACGCCGGCGCGGCGCGGAGGGCGAGGCTGGCCGCCAGGCCGGCCATGACCGAACGGCGGCGGACCGGCCGTGCCGTACTGAAACGGCCGCCCGCCCCGCCCGTCCTAGTTGCTTCCGACATCGCTCAACTCCGTAAGGTAGTGCCACAGGCCGAGGCACTGGTTGTCGTCAAGGGTGTAGCGTGGCATCTGCCGGGTGATCAGGATGGATGCCGGGTCAACCCCGGTGCGGAGCATCCGGCAGAAGCTCGTGGGCGAGAACGCGGATGGCGGACCGCCCCGGCGCCCGCGCATCTCCGTCAAGCGCGGCCCGTCCAGCCGAGGCCCGAAAGACGCGGCCGCGAGGCCCGCCGCGCCCTCATGGCAATTGGCGCAGGCGGTGAGACGCGGGGGAAGCACCTCGGGGTGGCCCACGATGACGCCCTGCAAGGAGGCGTCGCCGTAGAACATGCGGCGCCCCGTCGCGGCCGAGGCGTCCGCGAGTGCTGCGGCACGAACTGCCTCCGCCCGCACGAGGCCCGACAGGGCCAGCACGCCCAGCATCGCGCCGAGACACATCCATGCCGCCCGGCCACGCGCCCGACTTGGGTGAAACTGGGACATGGACGCAATCACCAGCCGATCTTGACGACTTTGGCGACGCTCGGCGTTCCCTGGGCGTTGATCCCGAACAGCATGTAGTAGCCGGGCGGGACCACGCCCGGGTCGCTCGGGACCTTGAGCCGGTAGGTGGTGGCCACGCTTGCCGTCACCGCGAGCGGGATGCGCCGTTGGTCGTTGTTCACGGCGTGAGTGGTGGCCGAGATGCGAAGCACCTCGAACTTCAGCTTGGCCGTGTCGGCGGTCACGGAAACGGTCGATCCGAGCAGCGCCGAGGCCGGGGCCGTCTTGATAACCGGCCGCACTGCCGGCGAGCCGTCCGGGTTGAACAGATAGGGCGGCGAGAAGAGTTCAGCATTCTCGTGGTTGGCGGGGCAACCGGCGCCGCACAGCCCCCCTCCCGCCACGAACACGCGGGCGTCGGGCAGCAGCAGCGCCGTGCTGTGATACACGCGCGGGGTCTGCATGGGCGCGAGGGGGGTGAAGGTTTCGCTCGCGGGGTTCCAAAGCTCCGGAACCAGCACCGCCCGGTCGTCGCTGAACAGGGTGGCGTAGGTTTGCCCACCCACGATGAGCACCTGGCCGCCCGGCAGCGCCACGCCGTTCGCGAACGCGCGGGGGTAGGCCATCGGCGCGGTCTTGCGGACCACGACCGGGTTGTTCAGGTCCGCGACGGCTTTGTTGATGTCGATGACATAGGTGTTCGCGGTGGCCGCCGCGGCCTGGTAAGCGGGGGCGCCGCCGGTCTTCAGGATCTTGCCCACATCATACATGACGGCCTGGCCGTTCATGCTGTAGGCGTCGTCGCCGCGCAGCCCAGCGGAGGCCTGCGCCCCGTTGCCGGAGGTGGTGATCCAGCTCATCTGCGCGCTGGGTCCGGCATGGAACACCAACCCGTCGCTGACGGCAAACAGCCACATGTGGTTGTCGCCGCGATAAACGCGGCCCGCAGCCGCATCCTCCGGGTCGGGACCGGTGATCGGGGCGGCGGAAATGCCGGGCCGCGTGCTCCAGCCGGACTCCGCCGACCAGACCTCGCCGATCCGGTCCCGGGGCGCCCCGCTCCAAGAGCCGCCGAGCGTGAGCACGGAGCCGTCCGACAGCATCACGTCGGCGTTGTAGCCGCGGTTGATGTTCATCGAGGCGGCGGCCGACCAGGTGTCCGTTTTCGGGTCGTAAAGGTTGGCGCTGGCGCTGCTGCTGCCGCCGTTCACCAGGACGCGGCCGTCGGCAAGCACCGTGATGCCGGGGCAGAACATGTCCGATAACGTGCTTTTCACGATGCGCAGGGTGGATTGCTGGGTAACGGGATCAAACAGCGCGGTCTGCGTCTGGCTTGCGGACGCGCCGATATCACCCTCAAAGGTGAACTCGGTGTTCGACGACCAAGTCAGGACCTTGCCGTTGGGCAGCACGGCCGCAGCAACCGGAACATTCGGCAGCGGGATCACCGCCGACCAAGTGCCCTTGACCTGCGCCGCAGCCGGGTTGGCCTGGGCTGCCAGGCACCCGGCCATGCATCCCGCCACGAGATACTTGTTCCAAACACTTCGGTCATTACGTTTCATTTCTATCGCCCTAACGATGACAACGATCCGCAACGCAGCACCCGTGTCTTTTTGGGAGCATTTCATCCGGTTCGTCTAATTTTCGTTATTTAAACGTTTTATATCGAAAAGGAATTCACCTTTTCGTAATTAATCAGCAACGAACGACCGGCGGCCCGTAACGCACCCGGCGTCCGCAACACGGCCCGCCACGAACGGAGCCAGCCATCCCGCGGCACGCATTCCGGAATCATAAAAATTAGAGTTTACACGGATTGTGAGATGATTTACGTTGCGTGCGTGCAACATGAAACGTGAGACGGGTCAGCCCATGATTCCTAAACACATCCACTACGTCTGGGTTGGCGGCTCCTTGCCTGCGGAGCAAAGGGCTTTCGTCGAAAGTTGGCGGGCGACAAATCCGGGCTACACGTTCACGTTGTGGAACGAGAACAACATAGATTTCTCGGTCAAGGCCATACGGGACGCCTACACGCAAAAGAAGTGGGCGAAGGTGGCGGACATCGTCCGCCTCCATGCCGTCCTGAAGCATGGCGGAATTTATCTCGACACCGACTTTCGGCTGTACCGGCCGCTGGACTCCCTGCTTTCCCACCAGTGCTTCTTCGGTTTTCAGACGAAGGAAGCCTCGAAGGACTGGGTGGCGAACGGCGCATTCGGCGCCGTTCCGGGCCACTGGTTCATTGCCCAGGCCTTCGCGGCCATTCTCAACATCCGACCATTGCCGGGCGCCCTTGAACGCCCGACGACGTTTGGGCCGAAACTCATCACCAAGCTTCTCGTGAAGCATGGATTGCAGTCTTATTCGCCTGGCGGCGCGATGGTTCAGGACATCTACCTGTGTCCGACAGAGACTTTCTATCCCTATGCTTTCAACGAGGACTTCCATGACTCCTGCATCACGCAGGAGACTCTGGCCGTGCATCACTGGTCGAAATCGTGGGAGAAGGACGTGCCGCATTGGGTACGCATTGCTAAATCGGCCCGCGCCCGTTTGACCAAGGCGCAAACCCGGCTTCCTGCCTTGTGGGCCGACGGGCTGCAGAAACCCGGGTAACGGACGGCAGCGCCTGCCCGAGCCTGAGCGCCAGGTCGGACGACGGGCGATGTCTTCGGCTTTTGAATTGTTTCAAAGCTGTGCGAAGTCAGCGGCTCCGGTTCGAAGGCGCTGCCTGATTCGCCAGGCCGTGTTGACGGCCACTTCGTTCCAGCACCCGTGCACGCGGCTGGCCCGCGTTCTCGGACGACAGCCCTGCACGCGAGGCAGCGGCTCGGCTTGAACTCAGGCCAATCACTCTTTCCACTCTTTTGCCGCTACAAGCTGGCCTGCCCCCGGCGTGGCCATCCAGGGGCCGCCACGGCGGCGCTCGCTGCTTCTGGAGGGCCGCATCGTGGCATTCCCCGCGAATGACGAAATCCATTGAGGTCGGCTGGCGCCGGCCCTTCCGCCATGCCCAGGCAAATCTAATGCATCCGCATGGGCGTCAGCATTCATCCGGCAAGAACGAGCGGCTGTTGCAAGCCGTCGTTCGCGGAGGCCGAGGAGCTGCTGCACACAGCAATGCAAGGGCCGTCACGCCGGCCCATACAGGATACTGCGTTATACACGCTGAAAGCGATCCGGTTGATGGCGCGCGGCCATCCGGAGACCGCAGATCAAACGCCTGGCCGATAGCCGCCCTTATGGGCGCCCGCCTGAACGGGCTGCTCACCCGCGAACACCTTCACGCCGTCGTCGGCCAGCTCCTGGCGCCATTCCATCGTCGTTCTCATACCGGCAGCCCCTTGGGCTGACCGGTATGCGCGCGGGGCCAGGCGCGGAGCGCCCGTCCGGGTTGGTGGGTCGCCGAAATCTGGCGAACCCGCGCAAATTCCTTCGGAATTTCGCAGCGGTTCGACACGCAGCGTTCGCGGCTGAGGCCGCGCGTTGAAAAACGACTCTGATACCGGTCGCCCCAAGGAGCGACTGGTATCAGTCCAGTCAACGCCGAGGCAACCTCAAGAACTCTGGATATGCGTTCCGCCGAACGGCAAACCCTCTGAGCTGGTCCGGCGCTGCTGCATCGAATACAGCAGGACCACAGCCAAGGCCCAGGTCAGCAACAATGCACCGAGATAGCTGACGAGAATGGGCACGAGGTTCGCCTGCCCATTCAGTTCCCGTGCGACGCCCAAGTAGGCGGAGAACACCCAAGAGACCACGGAGATTGCGCCGAGCAACGTCGAGGCCATTGGGCGCCGGTCAAAGACCGCCTCGAACAGCGGCTGCCCGATCCGGCGCTTCACCATCGGCATCACGATCCGGTGCAGCAGCACCGCGTTCATCGTCAAGGCGGTGACGACGGCCAGCTTGGCCCAGAGCTTCTGGTTCATGACCGACGCCGGAGCGTCCAAGGCGCTGTCGGTCACCAGCAGCGCCCCGGTGATCCAGATCAGCACCAGCCCGGCGCAAACGGCGTGCGACAGGTCGATCAGTTGCTGAGCCGCCTTCTGGCTGACGGTCCCGAACGCCAATTTCCGGAGCACGATCCAGTCGGCGAGCAGGGCGCTGCCCAGGCCCAACGCCAGCGCCAGGATGTGGCCCAAGACGAGAATGGTATGGAGGCGGTAGATCACGGCGCCCTCTGACGTCATTAGGTTGAAGCGAAGCCCTTCCGCCGCCCCGGCCTGGCAATCGGCGCCAGCCGGGGCGGGGGGAGATCCAGGCGTCAGACGGCGAAAGCGGTCCGGCCCTGCGCTTGGCCGGTCGTGACGAAGTTCACCAGCGGATCGGCACCGCTGGCACGCACGTCCGCATAGGCGGCCAGGTATTTTCCAGTCGAGAACGCGGCCGAAGGATCGCGCCCCTCCTTCCAGCCAAAGGTCTCGTAATGCTGCAACGGGTTGACGCCTGCAGCGCGGACGTCCGGATTATGGGCGAGGTAATAGTTGGTATCGAAATACGCATCGGGGTTCAGGCCCTGGTGCCATCCCGCTTGGTCATAGCTGGCAGTGGCGTCGGCGGCGGCCGGCACGATGGTCGCAAATTGCGCGAAGTAGTAGGCCCGGTCCACCAGCGGATCAGGCGTGCCCGTCGCCTGTGGCGCACTGATGAACGTCATCCGCCCTTCGTGCTGACCGAAGGTCAGGTAATGCGCCAGCGGGTTCACCTTGGCCGCAGCCACGTCAGGGTTGGCAGCCAGGTACTTGGCGTCGTTGAATGCGAGCGACGGTTGGCGGCCCTCATTGGCGCCGAAGGTTTCGAAATGCGCCAGCGGATCAACGCCGGCGGCGGCCACGTCCGGGTTTTCCTTGAGATAATAGGTCGTGTCGAAGAACTGGTCCGGGTTGTAGCCGAGCTTCCAACCCACCCGGTGGTAGTTGGCGCTGGCATCCTCGCCCGACGCGGCCACGTCCGGGTGCTGGGCCAGGTACCAAGCCTTGTCCACCAGCGGGTCCGCCACGGGCGCAGCCGGCGTCGCCGGCGTGACCGGGACGGCGACGCGGCCCTGAGCCTGGCCGGCAGTGAGGAACTGCTGCAGCGGATCGACCCCGGCCGCCTTCACGTCGGGATTGGCCGCCAAATACTTGCTGAGGCTGAAATTCGGGCTGGGGTCGCGCCCTTCTTTCCAGCCGTAGTACTCGAAATGTTCCAGGGGATTGACGCCCGCCGCGGCAACGTCCGGATTTTGCGCCAGGTACCAACGTGTGCTGAAGTAGGCGTTGGGGTCGCGGCCTTCCTTCCACCCATACGTCAAATAGTGCTGCAGCGGATCGACGCCGGCGGCGGCCACGTCTGGGTTGTGCGCCAGGTAGTAGGCGGCGTCGAAGTCCGGCTCCGCGTTCAGCACGTGCGTGGTCGCCAGGACAGTGCCGCCGTTGCCGTCGTCGGCGAGGCTGAACTGGTCGGCGCCGTAGGAGGCCGGGCCGCCGGTGAGCTGGAAACGGCCCATCAGCACGCCGCCTTGGCTGACCTGGAGCGCGCCGCCCAGGAAGCTAAGGGCGACATCGCTGCCGTAGGTCACGCCCTGCAGGTCGATGCTGTCGCCAGCCCGGAAATCCTGCAGCGTCGCGCTCGCGATGCCAGGGCTTTGGAACTGAAGCTGGGCGCCTGCCCCGTTGAATGCGACTGTCCCGGCGTAAACCGTCTGCGCCGCGAAGGCCAGCGTGCCGCCCGATTGCAGCGTCACGGTGCCCGACTGTGCGGCCTGGGCCAGGTTCGCCTGCAAATCCACGGTCAGCGTGCCTGCCACGTTGATCGTGCCGCCGTTGACCAGCGTGCCGTTGCCACCCAGCGTGACGGATGTGTTCGCCGCCACGTCGAGCACGGCGTGCTGGCCGAAGGTGACGGTCTCGCCCACGCCGTCCAGGTCGGTTCCGAGGTTCAGGTCGCTCGCCGGCAGGAAGCCCGCGAAGAAGTCGATCGCGGCGTTGTCGAACAGGGCCGAGTTGCCGAACGTCAGCGTCGAGCCGCCGACCCGGATCAAGCCCGGCGACTTGCCGTCCGCGGCGACGAAGCTCGTATTGTCCAGCAGCGTGAGCTGACCGTAGTTCTGCAGGGTCAGCGCGCCGTAGTTGTAGGGCGTGGAAAGGTCGAGGGTGCCCAGCACGCGCACGCCGTCCAGGGCGGCATCGTCGTTGCGCATGACCACGCCGCCGTTCATCGCCAGGGTGCCGCCCTTGAGCACGCCGTTCAGCAGCAGCCGGCCGCTGTTCAGGTTGAGCGCCGTCTGGACCGTGAGGCCCCCTGTCGAGACGCCGAGCGTCGCGCCGGCGGCGTTCAGGTTCACCGTATCGACGGTTGTGCCGGCCGCCGTGCCGACCGTGACGGTGTAGTTGCCCGGCGCATCGATCGTCGCGCTGTCACCCAAGGCGCCGACGCCGCCGGGCACCAGTCCGGATGACCAGTTTGCCCCGACATCCCAAGAGCCATTGCCCGCCGCCGCCCACTTCGCATTCGCCATTGCCGCACTTCCCACAATATCCTGAGTGCATAATGACTTCTACATCGAAACAAAACGAGGGGCGGCGCGGAACTAGGCCTTTATTGGTTAACGACACCTTTCCAGATGAACACTAGTATTCAGACAGTGGACATTCTTGTTCAGGAAGAATAGCAAACACTAGGCCTGAGACGCTGGCTTGGCGCAAACAGGCCGACCCGATCCAAGCCCCGCCGGGTGGTTGCGGGACACGATATGAACCCTGGGCCGCACCCGATCTACGGTCACGCCAGCCGCGGCGAGGGCTGGCCGCCGCCGAGCTTGGCGCCCGCATACCCGGACCGGAAGTTTGTAATTTGCCCCAGGCGATGCACATCATCGGCCAGGGATCAGACCTCCTGCCACAAGGGAAAACAAGCCATGGCCTACAACGCCCCGCTGCGCGACATGCGGTTCGTGCTGACCGAGCTGATCGGCCTGGACCGCGTCGCCGCCCTGCCCGGGTGCGAGGGCATCGAGCCCGAACTGGTGGATGCCGTGCTGGATGAGGCGGCGAAGTTCGCCCGCGAGGTGCTGGCCCCCCTCAACCAGCCCGGCGACCAGCAGGGCGCGCAGTGGCAGGACGGCGCGGTGCACATGCCGGAGGGCTTCGCCGACGCCTACGCCCGCTACGTCGAGGGCGGCTGGAACGCGCTGTCCTGCGACCCCGATTACGGCGGCCAGGGCCTGCCCGCGGTGGTTTCGGCGGCAGTTGAAGAAATGTGGCATGCGGCGAACATGGCGTTCGGCCTGTGCCCGCTGCTGACTCGCGGCGCCATCGAGGCGCTGCATCTGTGCGGCACAGCCGCGCAAAAGGACCGTTACCTGCACAAGCTGGTGGAGGGCGCCTGGACCGGCACGATGAACCTAACGGAGCCGCAAGCCGGGTCGGACCTGTCGGCGGTGCGGACCCGCGCGGTGCCGGACGGCGGCCATTACCGGATCTACGGCCAGAAGATCTACATCACCTACGGCGAGCACGACATGGCGGAGAACATCGTGCACCTCGTGCTCGCGCGCCTGCCGGACGCGCCGGAGGGGGTACGGGGCATCTCGCTGTTCGTCGTGCCCAAGGTGCTGGTGGAGGCGGACGGGTCGCTTGGGGCGCGCAACGACGTGCGCTGCGTGTCCATCGAGCACAAGCTCGGCATCCACGCCAGCCCGACGGCGGTGCTGGCCTATGGCGACGAGACGGGGGCCATCGGCGAGCTGGTCGGCGAACCCAACCGCGGTCTTGAGTACATGTTCATCATGATGAACGCGGCCCGTTTCCAGGTCGGGCTGGAGGGCCTCGCCATCGGGGAGCGCGCCTGGCAGCAGGCGCTGGCCTATGCGCGCGACCGGGTGCAGGGCGCGGAGGCCGGGGTGCGTGGCGGGAGCAAGGTGCCGATCATCCGCCACCCCGACGTACGGCGCATGTTGATGGGCATGAAGGCGCAGACGGAGGCGATGCGGGCGCTGGCCTACGTCACGGCCTTCGCGCTCGACACCGCCGCCCGCCATCCTGACCCGGCGGTGCGCGCGGTGGCGCAGGCGCGCGCCGACCTGCTGATCCCCGTGGTCAAGGGCTGGTGCACTGAGAGCGCCATCGAAATCGCGTCCACCGGCGTGCAGGTGCACGGCGGCATGGGCTTCATCGAGGACACCGGCGCCGCCCAGCACCTGCGCGACGCCCGCATCACCACGATCTACGAGGGCACCACCGGCATCCAGGCCAACGACCTGGTCGGCCGCAAGATCGCCCGCGACGGCGGCGCGGCAGCAAAGGCGGCGTTGGCCGAGATGCGCGCGGACGCGGCGCGGCTGCCGGAAGATGGCGAGCTGGGTGCGGTCCGGGCGTCGCTGGAGGCGGGCATCGGCCTGCTGGCGTCCTGCATCGACTGGGTGGCGGAGACCCACGCACGGGACCCGCAGGCAACCGGCGCCGGGGCCGTGCCGCTGCTCAAGCTGTTCGGCATCGTGGCCGGCGGCTGGCAGGCGGCGCGGGCGGCATGGGTGGCGGAAAGCAAGCTCGGGACCAACGCCGACCGCGACTTCTACCTGGCAAAGATCGGCACTGCCCGGTTCTATGCGGACCACGTGCTGACGCAGGCGCACGGGCTGGCCCATGCGGTGCTGCACGGGGCGCCGGGGGTAATGGCGCTGGACGAGGTGCAGTTCGCCGCTTAACGGGCGAGCGGCGACGTGTCGTACTGCGCCAGGAGGTCCGCCGGGTCGCGGTAGGTCGCGACGCAGCCGGCGCGTTCCAATGCGTCGGCGGGCCATCCGCCGCAGAGCACGCCTATGCTGCGCAGCCCCGCCTTGCCGGCCGCCTCCGCATCGTAGGGCGTGTCGCCCACCACGACGACCTGGGCCGGGTCCACGTCGCCGAGGCGCTGCATCGCGGCCTCGAAGATATCGGGATTGGGCTTGCTCTTTTCCGCGTCGTCCGTTGAGGTTTCCGCTTGCAGCAGGTCCTCGATGCGCGCCGCCTTCTTGTAGGCTTCAAGCTCGTCCTCCTTCGCGGAGGACGCCAGGGCGATCTGCATCCCGTCGGCCTGGATGCGCTCCAGCAGCTCCCGCACCATCGGGAACGGCTTGGTCTGCGGCATGTAGCGTTGCTTGAAGATCTCGCTGCGGCGCTCGTCCAGCGCCTCGCCTTTTGCGGCCACCTCGTCCTTCGACAAGAACACCGGGAGCAACTGGTCGCCCCCCTTGCCGATCTGGCCGCGGATCTTGTCGAAGGCGATTTCGTGCCCGAACTCGCGGAAGGCATCCTGCCAGGCCTTCGCATGGAGATCGACGGAATCGATCAGCGTCCCGTCAACGTCAAAAATCACAGCTTTGGGCATGGTTGGTCCTTCCGGCGTGCGGCTAGGCGAAGTCAGCGCCCCTGAACCCGCCGGGTTCCCGCAGCCGTCCTCAGCCCGCGTGAAGCGTCGGCGCCCGGCGGTGCCGCGTCGCGCATTCATAGGCATAAGCGTAGGCGAGCAAATCCGCCTCGCTCCACATGCGGCCCACGAAGATCAGGTTGAACGGGGCGCCGGATGCATAGTACCCCGCGGGCACCGTCACGCCCGGCAGCCCCGCGATGTTGATCTCGCCCACCGTGGTCTCGTGGATCGTGTCAGTCCCGTGCAGCGGCGGCAGCGCCGCGCGCATCTGCGGGAAGGCCAGCGCATCCAGCCGCTCCCGCGTGAACACGGCGTCGAAGATGTCCAGGTAGGCCTCCTTTGCCGCAATGAACTCCGAAAGGTCCGGCGGGCGCGCCGGGTCGGCGAGGCAGGCGGCGAATTGCGGCAGGCTGGGCGCGAAGCTCAACACGCCCGAGGGGCCGAAGGCGTCCTCTTTCGCGGTGGCGGCGGCGAACTCGGCGAACGTGCGCAGGGCCGCCTCCGGACCCAGCCGCTCCAGATACTTCTGCATGTCGTAGGGCACGGATTCGAGGCCGCGGGCGTCGAACTCGCCCAAGGGCGCAGTGGGCGTGCGCAGCCCGGCGAAGCCGGAACCGCGGAACGGGTCCTCGACCAGCACGGCGCCCTGCCCTTCCAGCTCTACTTTCGCCCGGTCGTAGAGCGCCGTGGCGTCGTCCGAAAGCGGCTGGTTGCGCCAGCCCGGGCCGTACAACCCGATCCGCTTGCCGCGCAGCGCCTCCGGGTGCAGGCGCGAGGCATAGCCACCCTTCGGCCGGTGGCCGACGCCCGCGACCGTTTTCGGGTCCTCCGCGGTGTAGCCGGCCAGCACGTCGAGCGTGAGCGCCGCGTCCCGCACGCAGCGGGCAATCGGCCCCACCACGTCGCGGTTGCCGGACAGCGGCATGACGCCCGCATTCGGCATCAGGGCAAAGCTCGGCTTGATGCCCACCAGCGCCTGGGCAGAGGCCGGGTTCTGGATGGAGCCGCCGGTTTCCTCGGCCAAGCCCAGCACCGCCATGCTGGCGGCCACGGCCGTCGCGGTGCCGGCGCTGCTGCCGCCGGGCAGGAACTCGCGCCCGGCGGCGTTGAAGGTCGGTCCGGCCCAACTGTCGTTGGCGTGGCTGCCGGTGTGGCTGAGCACGGGGACGTTGGTCTTGCCCAGGATGACGCAGCCCGCCGCCCGCATCCGCGCCACCACGGGGCTGTCCGTGCCCGGCATCAGGTCCACCCCGCCGGTCTTGCTGCAGAGCAGCGACCAGCCGGCGGTAGTCGGGAAGCCCACCATGTCCATGGGGTCCTTCACCACCACCGGCACGCCCGCGAGCGGCCCGAGCGCCTCGCCCGCGGCACGACGCCGGTCGATCTCCCGCGCGTCGGCCAGGACGTCCGGGTTGAGGAAGATGATGGCGTTGTAATGCGGGTTGTGCTCGGCGATGCGGTCGAGGAACGCCTCCGTCAACGCCTCCGACGTGATGGCGCCACTGGCGAAGGCGGCCTGCGCCTGCTCCACGGTCAGCTCAACGGGGTCGATTTTCACATCGCTCATCTTGGGGAAACTCCGTTGCGTAAGGTCATACCGTCATGTGCCGCTCGATCCGCGCCGCGGCACCGGCGTCCCGGGTCGCGCCGCGCTCCACCACCTCGCCCGAGGTCAGCACGGCGAAGCGGTCGGCGACGGCGAGCGCGAAGGCGACGTTCTGCTCCACCAGCAGCATCGCCGTGCCGTGCGTCCGCCGCTCGGCCGCCAGCACGTCCGCCAGGCGGTCCACCACCGAGGGCTGCAACCCCTCCGAGATCTCGTCCACCAGCATGAGGCGGGGCCGGGCGATGATGGCGCGGGAGATCAGCAGCATCTTCTGCTCGCCGCCGGACAGGGTGCCGGCCTTCTGGCCGAGGCGCTGCAGCAGCACGGGGAAGTGCGGCTCGATGGAGGACAAGCGCTCGCGGAACAGCCGGTCGCCCGGCACGCCGAGGCGCAGGTTCTCGCCTACCGTCAGGTCGGCGAACAGGGCCTGCTCCTGCGCGATGTAGCACAGCGCGCGCCGGGCGATGCGGAAGGGCGCGATGCCGGCCAACTTCTGGCCATCGAGCTGCACGCCGCCGGACCGAGGCTGGACGAAGCCGGCGGCCGTGCGCAGCAACGTCGTCTTGCCCACGCCGTTGCGCCCGAGCAGCGCCACGACCTCGCCGGCCCCCACGCTGAGCGAGACATCCCGCAGCACCATTGTCGCGCCATACCCGGCGGTCACGTCGGCAAGATTTAAAAGATCAGGCATGGGCGGCACCGGCGTAAATGGTCCGCACGGTGTCCGACTGCACCGCTTCTTCCACCGCACCGTCGAGCACGATGCGGCCCTGATGCAGCACGACCACGCGGGACGAGATGCTGCGCACGAAATCGAGGTCGTGCTCGACCAGCACGATGCAGAGGCGGTGGCGCTGGGCGAGGTCGGCGAGCAATGCGCCGATGCGCCGCCGCTCCGGCTTGGTCAGCCCGGCGGTCGGCTCATCCAGCAGCAGCAGGGTGGGTTCAAGCGCCAGCACCATCGCGAGTTCGAGCGACTGCTTCTCGCCGTGGGACAGGTGCCGGGTCTCGACGCCCAGGCGCTCCGAAAGCCCGGTCGCGCGCACCACCTCCAGCGCCGATCCGGGCAGCGCGATGGCGGGCGTGCGGCGGAACAGGGAGGGCTGCTCGATCCGGCTGCGGGCGACGCGCAGGCACTCGGCAACCGTCATGGTCTCGAACACGGAGGCGGTCTGGAACTTGCGCCCGACGCCCAGTGCCGTGCAGCGGTGCGGCGGCAGGCGCCCGATGCTGCGCCCGCCGACCTCGACCAGCCCGGCGCTGCGCTCCCGCCCGTCGGCGATGCAGCGCATCAGCGTCGTCTTGCCCGCGCCGTTCGGGCCGATCAGGCTGAGGAGGTCGCCGGCCTGGGCGGCGAACGCGACGCCCTGCAGCACTTGCAGGCTGCCGAACCGCTTGTCCAACGCCTCGACCCGCAGCACCAGGCCGTCCCCGTGCCGCACGGTCGCCGGTGCCTCGACCAAGCGCGGGACCGGCCCGGGCCGCCGCACCCGGCCGAAACGAAGCAGCGACAGCAGACCGCCGGGCAACGCCACGATCACCACCACGAACACCAGCCCGACGATCAGCGCCCAAAGGAACGGCAGCGCGCCGCCCAGGTAGTTGCTGATGGCGTCGATCCCCACCGCGCCCAGGATCGGCCCGGCCACCGTCGCGCGCCCGCCGAGCGCGGTGGCGATCACCAGCTCCGTCCCGGACACGAAGTTGCCCAGCTCGGGCGCCACGACCGCGGTCGCGCCGGCATAAACCCAGCCCGCGGCGGCGCAGGCCAGCGCGCAGGCGACGAACAGCAGCAGCTTCAGCCGGGCCGTGGGGATGCCGAGGTATTGGCAGCGCACCTCGTTCTCCCGCATCGCGACCAGCAGACGGCCGAAGTCGCTGCGCACCAGCGTCGCCGCCCCTGCCGCCACCGCGACCAGCAGCAGCCCGGCGACGCGGAACCAGCTTTCGGTGTCGAGGTCCGGCACGTCGAAGCCGGACAGGCCGCTGCTCGACCCCGTGGTGTTGCCGCCGGCGAAGATGAGCTGCACGAACACGATGGGAAAGACGAGGGTGATGGTGGACACGTAAAGCGGCGACGCGCCGTAGGAGAAGGCGAGCCAGCCCACCAGCAGCGCCGCCAGCCCGGCCGCACCGAGGCCCAGCACCAATCCCAGCAGCCCGGTCGCGGCGCTGAACCCCAAATTGGTGGAGACAAGCGCCAGAGCATAGGCGCCGATGGCGAGGAACGCGGCCTGCGCGAAGCTCAGGATGCCGGTGTAGCCCCAAAGCAGATCCACCGTGACAGCGGCCACGGCCAGCAGCAGCGAGCGGGTGAGCACGTTGACGCTGTAGGTGTCGAGCACCCATGGCGCCGCGAGCACCGCCGCCGCCCCGGCCAGCGTCAGCGCCGCCGGCATCCAGCTTCGCCCCGGCGCCGCCCCGTCCGCGTCACGCATCGAGGTCACGCACGGGCGAAGCCCGCCGGGCGCACGCGCAGGATCACCGCGGCCAGCACCGCGACGGTCATGCCGCCCAGCACGGCGTTGAGATAGGTCGAGACCAGCACCTGTGCCGCCCCGAGCACCAAGGCCGCTGCCGCCATGCTGACCAGCGACGAGGCGGACAGCAGCACCAGCAACAATGCAACCACC
>CAXTUQ010000053.1:0-16974 GCA_964247405.1 uncultured Acetobacteraceae bacterium | reverse complement strand
AATCAGCCCGAAACAGGCAAGCAAGCATGTTGCCCCAGGTTTTTGACACTCCCCTTCGAAAGCTGGAGGGTCCCGTCATCGTCCACCTCGACAAAGGGAAGTTCCAGCATTTCGCAGTTCTGCGACTTGTCGGTGACAACGTCTTCTATCTTTCTGATCCGGTTGTCGGGCAGATCGCGATGAGCAGTGCCGAGTTCGAAAGCGAGTTCTCCGGGAACATTCTCGCTATTTGGAAAGAGGGTACGAAACCGCCGAGAACGGCGTTGCTTTCCCACCCGCGCGACGGCGTGTCCCTCCTCAACACGGTCGGAAGGTTGAACAATGTTCCCACTATCGTCCCGCAGCTCGTTCAGTAGAGGTTTGGTCGCGTCGTTGTTGGTGCTTGCCGCAGGCGGAGCGCGAGCAAGCGATTGCGCCGGGACCGCGCCAAGCTATGTGGCTGAACGGACGGTCACGGTTGGGGGCGCAAGCTTCCGCACCCAGGTCTACGCGTCGGGCGACCGCGAACGGGAGGACGCCCGATTTGACGGGCACACCCGGATCACGATCCGGACGCCAACAGGCACGACGACCTTCGAGCCCGACCTTCACCGTGGCATCGAAATGCCGATCCTGGCTGCGCCTGGCCGGCAAACGCGGCATATAGACGCTGTCGAGGCTGACGGCACACGGCTGCGTATCGTCCAGTTCCAACGCAGCGAAAGCTGGATCGAGCTGTCGCGGACGACCTGCAGGAACGATGGCGTGATGATACGGAGGGACTTCGTCACGGTTGATAATCAGGGTAGGGAACTCAAGGGTAGCCTGATCCAAGATCACATCCGACTTGGCTCCATGCCGCCCGAGACATTCAGCATCCCGCCCGATGTCACGCTGGGCAAACGGCGCTGACACCAACGGTGCCCCACCAAGGGCGGGAACGCCGATCGATTGACGGACAACGGCCCGTGTCAAGCTGCACTTAATTGAGCTCTGATTGGTGTTGGTGCAGGGCCATGGCTTGGCAGCCTGCTGCTGACTGCGGGGCTACTTTCCTTCCATGCCGTTCAAGCACAACGCCGCCTGCCGTCATTACATCCCGCGCGCCCGCTACCGCGTCATGAACTCGCTGAGAGCGCTGCTCCGCAGTTGCGGCGATCGGCCGGTTCCAGCAGGTGATCGGCGACGGGCTGCGCTCGCGCACGGATGACCATCGGCCGACCGAGGTGGGCGCTGCTGTCCATGCGCTCAACGGCATGCTGGAGTTTGGACGCCCGAACCATGTCCGCGCCGCCTGGCCTCCGACGGGGTTGGGGCTGCTGCGTCCGCTCCGCAGGTTTGCGCAACACGCTGGGCCGCGCCTGTGCCGCCGAACGCGCTGGACCAGGCAATCGCCTGCTTGGGACGCTGACGGAACATGTATCCCCAGCCCCCGTCCTTCTCGTCGGCGCTCCAGATGTTGAGGTAAAGAATGGGGACGCCCATGTTGACCGCTTGGTCGCACCGGGAGCGCAGGTAGTAGGGAAAAACCTCGTCCTCGGACGGGCCTTTGCCCTCGTCGGCAAAGTTCTGGCCTGCGCCGCACTCCGGGAAAGCAAGCGGCTTCCCGCACGACTTGGCGAACGCGATCGCATCCTGCATTCCCCAGCCGGCGGTTCCGCCCGTCTCGTTGCCACCCGCGATGCCGTACTTGGCGGCGGGGTAGTCCCAGAAGTGAATGCGGTTGACCGGGTTCTTCGCCTGCGCAATGCGCCACCTCGTGGGGTCGCTGGCGTCGTAAACCACGCCGTCGCCCGACCAGTTGCTGGGGTCCAGCGTGTACTGCGGCGAGTAGATGTCCAGGCCGTGGTAATCGCAGTGGTCGTTGCCTGGATACGCGTCCTTCGGGTTGTAGCCGGCGTTGTAGTTCTGGTGGCACGGGTTCCAGGTCACGGCCACCCTCTTCGTCTTGCCCGACGACGCGCTGGCCTCGGCGGCTACCTGGTGGCACATCGTGTAGATGCGCCTGAATGCGGCAAGCCAAAGGGGGCCGGTCGTGGTGTCGCCGTTCTGACCTCCCCAGAACCAGTTCATGAACGTCCCGTTCATCTCGTAGCCGGGCCGGACGTGAACCTCGTCGAAGAAGGCGAAGTAGCCCTTCACGCCATCCTTGATGTATTGGTCGTAGGCGCCGTTGCCGAAAGCGGTGAAGTCCGCGACGGCTTGGCCGCCTCGCGCCATTGGCAGGCCGTAAACCGGGACAACGCTTGCTCCGGTCGGCGAGGCCGCAAGGGATCGTGCGGCGGCATGGGCGTTGTTGCCCCATGATGAGAAGTCGCTGCCGTCAGCGAACACATTGACGTAAGAGACTTTGCCGACCTCTTTGATGAACTCGGCAGCCCATCGGCTGAACCGGGGTTCGTCTCCGATGCTGCCAGGATGCGACCCCAGCCCATAGGGCGGATCGCCCGCGGGCGCGACCGCATCGGCCACCAGGAACGTCTTGCGCGGATCATCCGCCTCGGTGTCGACGTCCGGCCCGCTGCCCTCGATCTTGAACCACGTCTGGGCGCCGAGGCCGTGGTCGGTCATCACGTAGGCGTTGTGGTAGTAGTAGACCACCTGGATGGCGTCGTCGAAGCTGGGGTTCGCGGCAGTGCCCACGCCCACCACGAGATCGACGCGGCCGCTCATGACCTTGCCATTGAGCAGGATGCGGAAATAGGACGGGTTGGACGGAGAAACCACCAGCGTCAGCTTGGTGCCGTTGCCCATGGTGATGCTGTCGGTGGCGTGGTTCGTCTTGTCCAGCACCTTGCCGTTCGGGCTTTCGGCCGAGTTGGTGGCCGTGTAGGCTGGCAGCTTGCGCGACGGTGCCGTAGGCACGGCCACGGCCACGGGCGTGGTCGCCGTGTTCCGAACCGCCGTCGTGGCGGCCGGATAGCCAAGCCGGCTAGGCGGCGCCCTGCCTGCGGTGCCGCCGCCGGTGGCCCCTGTTCCGCTCCCGGTCGATCCCGTGGGCGCCGTCGAGCCGCTGCCGGTGGCGCCGGTCGCCTTCGTGGCGCCGCCCGCCAGGAACGCCTTAAGCGCGACCAGCGTCGCCCGCCTGGTCACGTCAGCCTGGCCCAGAGGCAGCGTACCGGCACCAGACGACGGGCCAGCGTCTGGGGTGCTGCTTACCGGATGGGTTGGAAGGCAGGTCATTGAGCTGGGTTACCGTCGCAATAAGGCGTTGCTGGGAAGGGACGCCGCGGGAGATGCAAGCGGCCTTGGATCGTCGGAGAGTCTCCTGCCCGTCATTCGGATTGTCACGTCCGGCTGCCGTCAAAGCCGTCGCGGAGGTCCTACAGCTGCAGGACGTGTTGTGTCAGAAGGCGATTGCAGCGCCAAGCGGGCCGTTGCCCGGCAGGCACCTCGCTGCAAGCCATTGCCAGCGCGCTCAAGCCGGCGGGACCATAGACCATGCCCGACGGCGGGCCTGGATCATCTTGGCACGATCCACCATGGCCTGGTAGCCGGCCCTGGGTTCCTCGCATAGGATCGGCAGCCCGTCCCCACGTTCCGGTTGTCCCGTCCATGTCGTCCCTTGCCGCCGAACTCGCCTCGCTGCTCGGCACGGTCCGCCAGCCCGGCGACTTCTTCGCCGCTGGCACGGCCGAGCTCCTGGCGCCGTCGCTGATGGTCGAGGGCGTCGGCCCCGTCGCGTTGCCGCTGCTGCCCGAGCAGGCCGGGCGGATCATCGGCGCGGCCGAAGCCGCCCCGTACGGACGCGGCGAGGAGACGGTCGTCGACCCGGCTGTGCGGCGCTGCTGGCAGGTCGGCCCCGACCGGGTGCGCCTCGGCGGGCGGCATTGGACGCGAACTCTGGACGGGATCGTGGCCCGGGCTGCTGAAGGCCTCGGCGTCGCCGACCCGGTCACGGCCGAGTTCCACAAGCTGCTGGTCTATGGTCCCGGCAGCTTCTTCGTCGGGCACCGCGACACCGAGAAGGCGCCGGGCATGTTCGCGACCCTGGTGGTCGTGCTGCCCTCGGTCTTCGAGGGCGGCGACCTGCTCGTGCGCCACCGGGGCCGCGAGGCTCGCCTCACCTTGCGCCCCGAGGACCCGGCGGAGGCCGCCTTTGCCGCGTTTTATGCCGATTGTATGCATGAGGTCCTGCCCGTCACCGCCGGGCATCGCCTGACCCTGGCCTACAATTTGGTGCGGGCGGGCAAGGGCCGCCTGCCCAAGCCGCCCGACTACGAGGAACAGCAAGCCGGCATCGCGGCGCTGTTGCGGGGCTGGCAGGACAGAGGGACGCGACCCGATGACGAGGTGCCGGAGAAGCTGGTCTACCCGCTGGACCACGCCTACACGCCGGCCGAACTCGGGTTCGCTGCGCTGAAGGGCGCCGACGCCGCGGCGGCCGGCGTACTGGCGGTGGCCGCACAGGATGCGCATTGCGACCTGCACCTGGCGTTGCTGACCGTCGAGGAAAGCGGCGCGGCCGAGTATGCGGACAGCTACGGTTCGCGTCGGGGCCGTTGGGGGCAGGAGGAGGACGCATTTGAGGCCGGCGAGGTGTACGACCGCTCGGTGACGTTGTCCGAGTGGCGGAGGCTTGATGGCGGGGAGACCGCGCTCGGCACCATTCCGGTGGACGAGGAGGCGGAGCTCTCCCCGCCCGACGCCTGCGACGACCTCGCGCCCGACGAGGAGCACTTCCACGAGGCGACCGGCAACGAGGGCGCCTCGTTCGAGCGCGCCTACAAGCGGGCGGCCCTGGTGCTTTGGCCGAGCGAGCGGCTGTTCGCGGTGCTGAGCCAGGCCGGGCTGCCCGTGACCCTGCCCTATCTCGATGACCTCGCCCGGCGCTGGGCCGGGAGCGGCGAAACGCAGCAGTCGCCATCTTGGTGCGAGGCGCACGACCTCGCCGGGCACATGCTCGCGCAGTGGCCGAAGCAGGGCGGCTATGGGCGCCGCAAGACGCCGAGCGACGCCGCCCACATGCTCGGGTCGTTGACGCGGCTAGACGACACGGACGCGATCGAGGGTTTCCTCACCGGCGTCATTGCCGAGGACGGCTTCGAGAAGGACGACAACGACGCAGTCATCGACGCCCTGGGCTGTCTGCCTCCGGCCCGGCGCCCGCCCTTGATCGAGCGCATCGTGGCCGGCACGGCGGCCGCCTCCTTCGGGCCTTGTGCCAACCTGCTGGTCCGGGCAGCAAATGCATGGCCAGACCACCGCCTCTCCGACCTGATGTCTGCCGCTGTCCGGCTGATCGAGGCGCTCCCGGGCGATCCGGCGCGGGCCGCCCCGCGCCCGTCGTGGCAGGACAGCCCCAAGGTGGATGCGAGCTTTGTGGTCGATCTCATGACGGGCCTGTGCGCGGTCGACACGGCGCTGGCCCAGCGCGCCGCAGACCATCTGCTCGCCTGGCCGAAAACCTACGGGCTGGACGCCGTGCTCGTCCCGGCGACCCGGACCTTGCTGAAAACGGCCGGCCCGTCCTGCATGGCCGCGGTGGGCACGTTGCGGACCGCGTGCCTCCTGCATCTGCGCTCCAGGATCGCGGAGCCGCTCGCCCCGCCGACGGACTGGGCGCGGCCCTCGGCGCTCGCGTGCCGGTGCCCCCGCTGCGGCGAGCTGGCGCGGTTCCTCGCCGATCCCGGGCGCAGGACAGCCGATCCCGGGCGCAGGACATGGGTGTTCAAGGCCGCCGAGGCCGACCGGCGCCATGTGGAGGACACGATCAAGGGGGCCCGCTGCGACGTGGACACGGCCACGGACCGCCGTGGCCGGCCCTATAGCCTGGTGTGCACCAAGAACCAGGCCAGCTACGAACGCCGGATGAAGCAGCGCAGGCAGGACACCGAGAACCTGGCACGGCTCGCAAACTGACGCGCGACCGGGTGGTTCCATTTGGCAGATGTGGCTCGGATGCAGAATGCCGGAAATGCTATGCCGCGCCCCATGAGCACACCCAAGACGACTACGCCCGCCGCCTTCACGCCGGGCGAGCGGGAGTACATACGCCGCGAGCTCGACCGGTTCTTCTCGACCCTGCCGAGCGTCGCCGACGGCTTCCAGCTCCGGACATGGCGCGGCGGTGCGCAGGCGGGCCAGCCCAAGGTGCCGCTGGCGGCCCAGGGCCTGCTCGGGCGGGGGCTGATGCGCCTCCAAGCGGCGCCCTGGCCGCCGCGCCTGTTCTTCACCGAGGCGGGCCTCGTGGCGCTGCGGGCGATGATGGCCGACCGTCGGCTCGCCAACCCCAAGACCTTCGCGCATGTGCGCCGGGAGCTCGGCATCGACGCGGAGCCGGACCAAGCGTAGCCCAGGTCCCGCCGGCCCGATCGTTTCCAAAGCGTCGCCTGTCCCTGCCCGGTTCTGTCCTCGAACAAACGTGCCGCGTTCAGCCCGGGAACGGTCGTGGCCACGCGCCCGGATGCTGGCGAACACGCGGCGGGTGCGGTCCCCACACCATCCCGGTCGCCCATGCAGGGAGGTTGGAGACGCACGACAGCCGGAGCCGGCGGACGTGCCTCGCGTGCTGGTTGTTTCCGGGGCCGCAAGGCCAAGGTATCAGCCCGTTCCGACCGAGGAGAACCAAGCATGGCCCGCAAGCCGAAGACCCAGCCCAGCCCTGAGGGCGCCGCGGCGGCTCCAGTGCCGGAACCCGCCACACCGGACGAAGCTGCCGCCCCGGCACGCCGGGGCCGCAAGGCGAAGTCTGCCGCGCTCTCGTTCGCGTCGCCCGCAGCGGCCGACGTCGGCAGTCCGGCCCCGGACGCCGCCGGAGCCGATGCCCCCAAAGCCGGTTTGACTAAGGCGTTTGGCCGTAAGGGGCAGGGCCGCAAGCCAAAGCAGGCGGCTGGCGCAGCGGCCGTTCCTTTGATCCAGGACGGCCCCGTGGAGCCACAGGATCAAGCGCCTCGTGAGTACCAAGCCGAGGCGGCCCCGGACCTGCCCGGGGATGGTGTGTCCGCGCCTGCCGCGGCGCCACAGGCCGAAACGGGACTGTCTGAAAGTTGGGGGGACTACGCCGCCTCCGCCCAGCGCAGCCCTGAACCGGGAGCTGGCTCGAATAGCTGGCCGAAGCCGGATCCAAGTGCGCCATTGTGGACGGCACAGCGGACCTGCAGCAGCAGGTCGGCCCCGCGCCGGGACCAGCGTATCTGCTGCGACTTGGCCATACAACGGTTGACCAGGAAGTTGGCCGTGCCCTCGGTGAGTGACGTGCCGACCCGCAGGCCAGCGCGCCATCGCTCGGCGTAGTTGACCAGCCAGGCGCTTTGGCTGCGCAAATACCGGTCGATTGCCCGCAGCGCTCGTTTCAGCTTGCGGACGGGCTCGCGCTCGAGGGCAGGCAGGAGCGTGTGCAGGCGCCTAAGGGTGAGCCGGGCATCCTTAGCCTTGCCGTGCCAGGTTCGCCAGCGTAGGCGCTCGACTTCGGCGACGATCTCCGTTTTTGCCTGCTGCTGATGGGGATCCCCGGCGGGCAAGGCTTCCGCCACTTGCTTTGCGTGCTGCACGCGCATCGAGAGATGGAACCAGTCCGCGATAGGCGGGCCCGCAATACCGGCAGCCGCCAGGATAGCACGCAGGCCCGAGCAGCCGTCCGTGAACGCGGTCAGCACGGTGTTTCTGGTCCGGCCTAGGATGTCCAGCGTGCGCCGGATCAGCGCCACGATGTCAGTGCCGGCATTCGCGACGGCGCCGAACACCTGCCGGTCACCCTCGGCCGCCTCAGCGTTGCCGACCCGCACCTCCAGGTGCCGCTCGCCGTCGTGGCAGATGCGGATGAATGTGGAGTCCAAGCTGAGCGTGATCGCTGATGCCGGCGCTGCCGCGACCATCGCCTGCTCGGGCGTCCCAGCGGCAGCGCGACGCAGCTGCTCGCCGAGCTTCAGCGTGCGACAGCGCAGGGTCTCGTGGCTCGTCCCGGCCGAGACCGGCAGCAGGTGGGCCAGCACGCCAGCGGCGACACGGTAGGTCATCAGCGCGGACAGGTGTGCCTGCAGCTGATCCAGCTCAGGGGTTGAGCGACAATGCGCGGGCCAGTTGATCCCTGCCTCGACGCGACCGCAGTCTGAGCAGCGGAACCGCGGCAGCCGCACCATGATCTTGCCGAACAGCGCCGCGACCTGACGCGACTGCCAGTCCTTGACGTGCCAGCGCGCCCCGCAGCCCGAGCACTCCGGCCGTTGTGCTGCGTGATCGCGGGCCTGCACGGCCACGACTGCTTGCTGCACCCGGGTCAGCAGTTGCTTAGCCTCGGGCAGCGTCAGCCCGAGGTTGGCGATGTCGCGCAGGTTTCGGGGCCGGTCGAGTTCCAGGACGTCGATGCCGCGCCCCCGAGCTTCAGACCTGTCAGCGCCCGTCTCGACCAGCCGCAGCACCAACCCCATCCATGCTCTCCCAGCCGGCCTCGGCGTGGCTGGTCATACCGTTCCCCTCTCCATCCCCCCAAACTCTGGACGGTCCCCGCCGCACGACGGTCGAAGTCGAGCCTAGCTAGCTGGTGGCTGGGGGCGGAAACACCGGCGTGATGGTCGTGCTGCCGTCCGCGTTGCTGGACACGCCGTAGGCGTTCGAGGCGTGCGCGCCGGTGACCGTCAGGGCGTCCACCACCTGCTGGCCATTCAGCAGCAGCAAGGCGCCGGAGGCCGGCGTGATCTGCGCGAAGAAGGCCCCGGTCGCCTGCGTGTTTGCGACGGTGATGCTTGAGTACGGCGCCGCGAACCCGTCGATGACGCCGTGAAAAGCGAGGAGGTCGTCGATGCGGAGGTTGCCTTCGCCGCCGGGCGACGCGAACGAGATGTGCTGGCTCGACGACACTCCCCTCCCAAGCTCGACCGAGCCGGAGCCGAAGGGGCCGCCGGGGGGCGAAGCGAAAGCGATGGTCCCGGAACCAGTCACGTCGGTGGAGATGGCGATTGACCCGCCGTTCACGTTGATGGCGCCGTCGTTGTTCAGCGTCGCGGGCGCGTCGCCGCTGCCCGTGACTTGCAGCGTGGGCCCTGGGCCTACGGAGATCACCCCCTCTTGGTTGAGTTGGCTGTAGGGGGCGATCGCAATCGCCGCGGTTTCCGGGCTGAAAGGCTGGGCAAAGTCGTCGATCAGGCCGTAGTTCGTGTCGTATCCTTGGACGGTGATGGTCGCGTAGCCGGGAGAGTTGTTTATTGTGGACTGGAACAGGTCCAACCGCGCATTCGGCCCGAGCGCGGCGTTGTCCAGCACGAGGTCCGGCTGCGTCGCCGCGTTTGTTCCGCCCAGGAATATGATGATGTTGTTGGGCGCGGTGTTGCTCAGGGTGACTGTCCCGGACTGGATCACTGCGGAGTCGCTGCTCCCATAAAGCGGGACTCCCTCCGGCGTCCATTGCGTGGCGTCCGTGTACGACCCGTCATTCCCGCTCCAGGTGAATTGCATGTCGCCCTTCTTCCTTCAATGAAGCAGCTCAAGGCCAGCCTCGCATTGTTCGCTGGATTGCTCAAGGGCGAGCATTACAAAACTTAGCTGAGCTCGACTTTGGCCTTTCTCAGGTTGGGTAGCACGCGGTTTCGGTGAGGCTGTCGAGGAGCGCGCGCGGGATTGTTGTCATGTTCTGAGCGTGCGGCGATGTTGAGAAAGCCTGTGCGATCCAGAGTTGGCGGCGGACGGCGGCGAGCGCGTCGGAGAAGGTGATGGCGTGCTTGGCATGCCAGGCGGCGGGCCTGGGCTGGACGAGGCCGCGTGCGGCAAGGTCGCTGGCCCAGAGCGTCACGAGCGAGAACAGGGCGAGCAGGCACGGGGTGGTGCGGGCGATGGCCAGGTCCGACCATTGGCGCTGTGTTTCCACGCCCAAGTGCCGGCGTACCTCGGCGAACGTGACCTCAACGGACCAGCGGCGCACGAATAGCTGCAGGATGGTGAATGGGTCGGCGGCTTGGTCCGTGCACAGGAACGCCTGCGGCTCGAACTCGCCGGCCACGTCCCGGACCAGCACCCAGCGGACCGGCACCTGCTTGCCGGGGTGGTGCCAGGGCGCCGTGCCCGACACGATGTCGAGCTGCCGCTCGCGGCATCTACACCAGCCTGCGACCGTGACGCGCTGCCAGGCGTTTTCGGGTCGGCCAGGCGCTGGAGCAGCGTCGGCTGGCGCGCGCCGGACACGCGCGGGCGCTCTTTCGTCCCGGGCAAGCGTGGCGGGGGCGGGTCGAACAGGCGGGCGTCGAGCCGCAACCGGGTGATCACGGTGACATGCCGGCACACGGCTGCGAGCAGCTCGATGGCAGCGTAGCTGCTGTCGGTGACGGCTATGATCCGCCGGTCCGGCAGCCAGCGCGCGAGCAGGAGCAGCAACTGCCGTGCGCGGTCGGTCAGCAGCTTGTGCCGGCGGCCCTGGGTTTGGGCGCAGCGCTCAAAGGGCGCCAGCGCTGTCAGGAACGGCAATGCCCAAACCCGCCCGGCAAACGGCACGGGCGCGTGATGTTGACCCACTCTCGATACTGCTGGCGAAGTCGGGGCGGTTTTGGCAGGAGGGTAAGCCTTCCCTGTCCGGCGCGTGAGCGCCGCAGTGTTGGAGGCCCCTGATGTCGCTCCGTCTTTCCCTGACTGGTGCTGTTCCAGCGTCCACGGCCATGGTTGCCCGTGCGGCGTTCCCGCGCGGCAATCCATACCTGCGCCTGCGCGACACCCTTGGGCCGGTGTTCGCCGACGAGCAGTTTGCCGCGCTGTTTCCCAGCCACGGGCAGCCGGCTGAGGCGCCTTGGCGGCTTGCGCCGGTGACGCTGCTGCAGTTCGCCGAGAACCTGTCGGACCGCCGGGCCGCGGACGCCGCCCGCAGCCGGATCGACTGGAAATACCTGCTCGGCTTGGAGCTGACCGACCCTGGCTTCGATGCGTCCGTGCTGAGCGAGTTCCGCAGCCGGCTCGTGGCGGGCGGCGCGGAGGCGCTGCTGCTCGACACGCTGCTTGCGCTGTGCCGCGAGCGGAAGCTGCTGGCAAGCCGCGGACGGCAGCGCACGGACAGCACGCACGTGCTGGGGGCAGTGCGGTCCCTCAACCGGTTGGTCTGCGCCATCGAGACGCTGCGGGCTGCGCTGAATGCCCTGGCCATCGCCGCCCCTGAGTGGCTCCGGGTCCATGCCGACCCGGCCTGGACGGAACGCTACGCCAAGCCGGCCGACGACTACGACATCCCGCTTGGCGAGGCGGCGCGCCGGGCCTGCGCCGAGGGGATCGGACGCGACGGCCACGCGCTGCTCGCGGCCATAGCAGCGCCAGATGCGCCAGCCTGGCTGCGCGAGGTTCCCGCGGTCATGCTGCTGCGCCGGGTTTGGATGCAGAACTTCCTGCTGGCGCCCGCCAATGCCGGTGAGCAGCAAGGAGTGGACGGCCCCGGAGAGGATGGGATGCTGGTGCGCTGGCGCACACCGGTTGAGGGCTTCCCAACCTCGTTGCAGATGGTCGCCTCGCCCTACGATCCCGAGGCGCACTACGCCCAAAAGCGTTCGACTACCTGGATCGGCTACAAGGTCCATCTGACTGAAACATGCGACGAGGAACGGCCGCACCTGATCACCCATGTCGAAACGACGCCCACGCCGATGGTGGACCGCGACGCGCTGGCGCCCATACACAGGTCGCTGGCCGACAAGGGCCTGCTGCCGGCCAAGCACCTCGTGGATGCCGGCTACGTGGACGCGGATCAGCTTGTGGCCAGCGTGCGCGACCATGATGTTGAGCTGATCGGGCCGACACTAAAGGACAACCAGTGGCAGGCCAGGACCGAGGGGGCCTTCACCATCCAGGACTTCACCCTGGATTGGGACAAGCAGACTGCGACCTGCGCAGCCGCCATCAACCTCGGCCGCATCGGCAACTGGCTTGCGGGCACCCCTCGCGAACAGACCCGGCAGTCCGCCTTCCTCCGCCTCATGGCCATGACAGCCGCAGCCTGACCACTTCGCCAGCAGTATCCGAACCGGGTCAACAGCAGCCGCCATATGTTTATCAAAGACGCTTTGGACAATCCGGCGCATCTCGGCCGCGCTGGTTCCTGCCTCAATCTCCACGAAGCGGATGCCTGCGGCTTCAAGGGCGACACACTTGATTTCATCACGCCTGTCGGCAGTGCCGTCGAGGTCATGCCCTTCGCCCTGGTACTCGATGACTGCGACGGGCCAGCCCTTCTTGTCAGCAATGAGCAAGTCGCATCGCTTGCTGTTGATCGCTTGGTGCGCTTTGTCGGCCTGCCACCGCAACCGCACCTGCTCTGTCTTGGCTCCGAGAATCTGCCCAAGGTTGACCTCGGGGAACACGTAGAACGGATATCGGCCGTCTGGCTGGGGCTGCTTGGTAACGGTCATGGCAGCGTAGAACACCCCCAACTCGCCACCCCCTATCACGCGCCGCTTGTGGAACTCCACCTCGTCCCGGAGCACGGCCTCCAACTGCTTCTCCAAGCGCTCATCCCGTCGCTCCTCCTCGCTCTTGCGCGGGGGTGGCGTTGCTGCGGTGACGAGTCTGGCGTTCTCACCCCGCAGTCTCTCCACTTCTCGGTTGGCCAAGGAGTTCGCACGGGAGAGTTGATGATTTGCCGTGTTCGCACGCCGACCTTCTAGGATCGCGAAGAATGCAACAAGGCACGCAACGATCAGGAACAACGTCATCGCATCTACAATGACGACTCGTCGCGCCATGCTCAATGCGGTCTGGTCCTGGGCCGCTCATTCCAGTCCTGAATCTCCCACGGAAAGTGGTCAGGGGACGGCCAGCCTTGCCAGAGCCGTCTTCACGAATTTGGCGTCCCGCAAAGGACTAGAGAGAGGGCAAGCCAGACTGGCTTTCCTTCTCTCCATGCCCCTTCGCCACAGCTAGGCCGCCATTGATCCAACGTGGCGCTCGATCTCGCGTGCCCGGTGCCAATGCTCGTCCGCCTGGTCCTCGGGGCAGCCCTCCTCCCGCCACAGGAAGTAGGCGCGCTCGCGGATGCGCTGCTCGGCCCTCTCGAACCTTTGCAGCCTCAGCTCCAAAACGTCGCTGTAGGGCGTGAGCGGCCCGCCCCGGCTGACATGCGGCCGGGCGTGCAGCGTGGCAGCCTCGGCCTCGGGCGCAAGCTGCATGACGGCGGCAAGCTTCAGCGCTTCGCGCTCGGGGTTCACGGCCTTGGGGGCGCCGTCCTGATCCTCCACGGGGATCGGGAAGACGTGCAGAACCGTGCCCTTGTCGTTGAGCACGTCAACCAGGCATTCCTTCATGGGGCATCTCTCGCAGCGTGGTGGCTTTCTTGCGGGAGGAACTTACAAGAAAGAACGTTTTCCAACGCGGTGGGATTTGTCACGAAGTTTGAAGGTTTGTTGCAGGAAGGGAGCCAATGCGCTGGCCGCCGCTGACCCGGCGGCGGAACGGGTCCCGTCAGTCCGCCTGGACGGATGACGCGGCATGGCCCGCCATGGACTTCCAAGGACCGGCCTGCTGCCAGAGCAGGACGGCGGCAGAACCCAGGCCGCAAGCGACGGTTGCCAGGACAAGGCCGCCAATGGCCGCGCTCCGGACGCGGGACCTCCTCCGCCTGGCCAGCATCCGTCCTTGCAGCTCGTTCAAGTTCCCGCTCACCCCGGCTCCCCTTTTGGCCCGGCCTTCCATGTTGGCCGTGGTTCCGATCAGGGAAGGTCAGGAGTTGTCAGGCGCTGGCCCGCTGAGATGGGACAAGTTCGGGATACGGTGCGCCAGGCAAAGCTGGCTTGGTCCAGCCGGTGAGAGGCCGGCCCAGGCAAGGAACAGCGCCCGCCTGGCAGCGAGTTCCCATACAGGCGTGATCCCGCAGCGCAGCTGCAAAAGCTGCGCCTAACGTTAAATCCAAGATCCTAGTCCTGAACCGGACTGACAGCATTGGTGAAGCGTCGGATAGAAGAGCCGGTCACAGCAATGCGCTTGACACGAACCCGGCGCCTCTAATCCAGGTCAGGCGTCATTGGAGAACTGCGCCATGCCCGCAACCATTGACGACACCACTGCCAATCCGGTTGCCGTCCCCGACGGGACCACAGCATCGCCATTCGGCAAGGTCGTCCTGAACGACGGCGGCCCGGCGCTTGAGGTGGTGAGCGTCACCCTGGGCGCCGGGCCGAACACAGCAGGCAGCAACCTGGGCAGCCTCAGCGACCCTACGGGCTTCGGCCGGTTCGACAGCAACACCGGCATCTTCGCCGAGTCCGCCTTCTCCTTCGGATCGCCGAGCGCCGCGACCAGCATCCTGAGCCGGCTGGTTTACACCCCGCCGACGCTGGACAACGGCTCCTATGCCACGGTGGATGCCACCATCAACATCGGCAGCGCGTCGCTGCCCCCCATTCCCGGCGGCACGGTCACCCTTGCCGATCCGAATCCCGTGGTGCTGCAGGTCGTCACGCCGCCCGGCATCAGCGGCACGGCCGGCAGCCAGCAGGTGGCGTCCGGCACGGTGTTCCGCCCCTTCGCCTCGGCCCGCATCACGGACAACACCCCGGGCTACGGCGCGCAGACCACGGGCACGGTCACGCTCACCGACAGCACGGGCGCCGCGTCCGACGCGGGCGGCACCCTGGCCGGCCCGGGCCTGACCAAGACGGGCGCCGGCACCTATGCGCTCGCTTCCGGGTCCTATTACGCGATGCAGAGCAGCCTGCAGTCCCTCGCCTTCACCCTCGCCGCCGTGGCGGGCGGCAGCACGCAGACGGTCGGGTTCGACCTCAGCGTGAGCGACGCCGCGACCAAGCTGACGGCTGACAACAAGAGCGTGGCCGTGCAGGTGGTCGGCGCTTCGGCGACGCCGGTAGCGCCGTTCATCGTCGGCACCTCGGGCCAGACCGTGGCCGCGGGCAACGGCATCAGCCCGTTCAACGCCGTCACGATCTCGGACAGCAACGCCAGCCCGCTGGTCAGCGCCACGCTGACGGTGAGCGGCGGCGGGACGCTGAGCGGCACGGGGCTGGTCGCCACCGGGGCCGGCGCGTATGCCCTGGCGGCGGCGTCGCCCACCGCCTTGACGGCTTCCTTGCAGAAGCTCGCCTTCGCCGCGCCGCCGCTGGCCCTCGGGCAGGACGCGGCCACGAGCACCATCAAGCTCGACATCGCCGACGGCGCGCAGGTCGCGAGCGACAGCCAGACGGCCATCACCACGGTGGCCAGCCTGCCGGGGAGCAACGGCGGCGCGAACTTCACCATCACAAACCAGACGACGGGCCAGCGGAACTTCGTCAGCGGCGACAGCTACAGCGGGCCTGTGCAGGGCCTCAACCAGCAACTGAACCTTGTCACCCCGGACAACCTCAACATCACCGCGACCGTCCCCAACGTGTTCATCCGCACCGGCAGCGGGAACGACGCCATCGACGTGAGCCAGGCCAACGGCAACAACGTCCTGGACGGCGCCGGCGGTTCGAGCTTCCTGACCGGGGGCACCGGCAACGACACGTTCTTCCTGGACGACCGCAGCCTGGCATCCGACGCCTACTCGACCGTGGTGAATTTCCACGCCGGCGACAACATCACGGTGTTCGGCGTCGATGCGACGAGCTTCAGGCTGGCGACGCAGGACAACCAGGGCGCGGCCGGGGCCAAGGGCCTCGCCTTCACCTTCAGCAGCGCGGGCAAGCCGAACGCCACCGTGGTGATCGCCGGGTTCAGCAATGCCGACCTGGCCAATGGGCGCCTGACCGCCTCCTACGGCGCCAACCCGGCCACGCCCGGCGTTGCCGGCAGCGGCGGGTCATACTTCAACGTTCACGGCAACTGAGGGATCACGCTCAAGCCGCTGCCGTGCATCTTCGCGCCGCCGGGCCTTCCGTCCCGGGACAAACGGCGTGAGCACGAGGAACGGAAGCGGCTTCGGCGTGAACAGGCCCGGCTGGAGTGAACGCGAGCACGGCCCGTATCGGCGTTAGCGCGACCCCGGGCCGCACCGTCCGAGCGTCGAGAGCATGCAAGATCGTGGAAGGCTGGTGCGGTCGGGGCAGGATGCGGGCTCACGAGACGAGGACGGGCGAGTGGCGAAGCTGGTGTGGCGGGTGAAGCTGGTGGCAGAGCGGCATCCGGGCGTTGTCACCGAAACGGAGCTGGCCTGCATCGAACGCGACGAGGACGTCGGCTTGGCCGATCTTGGGCTGCGGCTGGACGAGGCGAAGCGGCTCGCGGCGGCGCTGCAGGCCGAGATGGTGCCGGCGCAGATGAACGCCTTGGGCGAGTGTCCGCGCGGTTGCGCGGCGTGCGGGCGCAGGCTGGCCGCCAAGGGCCACTACGGGGCAACGTTCCGCTCCCTGTTCGGCGACGTGCCTATGCAGGTGCGGCGCTTGTTCGTCTGCCCGTGCAAGGGCGGCAAGGGCGAGGCAAAAAGCTTCGCCGTCCTTGACTTCGGCAAGGACGCGGTGGCGCCCGAGCTGGCCTACGTCACGGCCCGGTATGCGGCGTTGGCGCCGTTTGGCAAGATCGCCGCCCTGCTGTCTGAGCTGTTGCCGCTCGGCGGGACGCAGCACGCCAGCACGGCGCGCAACAGGACACTGCGGGTCGGCGTAGAAATCGTGCAGGCGCACGCCGCCGAGGTCGCCGGCCGACCCGTGGTCCAGGCAACCGGCCCGGTCGTGGTCGGACTGGATGGCGGCTACGTGCGCGACCGGCACCGGAGCGAGGGATGCCGCTTCGAGGTGGTCGCGGGCAAAGTGATCCGCGCCGACGGCGCCCAGCACCGCTTCGCCTTTGTCCGCAACGGCCAAGTGCCCGCATCCGAGGCGTTCCGGCAGGTGCTCGCTGCGGCGGGCGTGGGCGCGAACACGCCCGCGACGGTGCTGAGCGACGGCGACGCCGGGCTTTGGCGGCTGCAGCGCAAAGTCTTGCCGAACGCCACGGTCGTGCTCGACTGGTGGCACGCCGCGGTGCGCTTCGAGCACGCCCTGCAGGCGGCCCGCAGTCTCGGCGCGGGCACGGCTGATACACGCGTTGCAGGCACGGCGGTCCGGGGCCTAGAGCAATATCGGTTCAGGTTGACGTATATCCAGCGTTGGTGACGTATCG